>JAGGWH010000127.1 GCA_021157585.1 Bacteroidales bacterium
AGATTAAGCTTGATATAATCACGGTCTCCTGACCGTTTTAATGTATTTTAGAATTAAAAGAGGAAAAGAAAAATACAACCTAATCAGTCTTGTCCGCCTACTGGCGGAAGATTAAGCCGAGCAGTTCCGGAAATCCATCTATAAAAAAGCCCCTCCACCAAAAGTAGAAGGGCTAATTAAACTTAATAAACTAAATTTCCTATTTAACGTATTTGAAATTTTTACCAAGATAGCGAGCTGACGATCCAAGAATTTCTTCAATTCTCATTAGCTGGTTATACTTAGCTATTCTGTCGGTACGACTGGCAGAACCGGTTTTAATTTGTCCGGTATTTAATGCAACAGCCAAATCGGCAATAGTCGTATCTTCTGTTTCGCCGGAACGGTGACTGATAACAGTAGTATAAGAATTATCTTTTGCCATATTAATAGCATTAATTGTCTCCGTCAAAGTACCAATCTGATTCACTTTAATCAAAATTGAGTTAGCAATATCCATAGAAATACCTTTAGCTAAACGTTCAGTATTAGTAACAAATAAATCGTCGCCTACTAACTGAATACGATCGCCCATTTTATCTGTCATCAGCTTCCAACCATTCCAATCGTCTTCGCTCATTCCATCTTCAATAGAGATAATAGGATATTTTTTAGCCCATCCGTCCCAGAAATCAACCATCTCTGCTGGTGAAAGTTTATCACCTGTTGACCATTTTAAATGGTATTTATCTTCTTCCGGAAGATAATATTCAGCGGAAGCCGGATCCAAAGCCAAATAAATATCTTCACCTGGACGATATCCTGCTTTTTCAATAGCTTGTAAAATTACTTTAATAGCTTCTTCGTTAGAAGAAAGGTTTGGAGCAAATCCACCCTCGTCACCAACATTTGTTGAATGACCCATTTTTTTAAGAACAGACTTTAGGTTATGAAAAACTTCGGATCCCATTCTAAGTGCTTGTGAGAAGCTTTCTGCTCCAACAGGCATAATCATAAATTCTTGAAAATCGATGCTATTATCGGCATGAGAGCCACCATTGATGATATTCATCATTGGAATAGGCAAAGTGTTAGCATTAACACCACCAATATAGCGATAAAGATATTGTCCGGTTTCTTGAGCAGCAGCATTAGCAACAGCAAGAGAAACGCCTAAAATAGCATTTGCACCAAGTTTTCCCTTATTTGGAGTACCATCAAGTTCAATCATAGCAGTATCAATATCTACTTGATCGGAAACATAATAACCTTGTAGCTCTTCGTTTAAAATTTTGTTTACATTTTGGACGGCTTGCAAAACACCTTTTCCCATAAAACGTGATTTATCTCCATCGCGTAATTCAACAGCTTCATGAACACCTGTTGATGCTCCAGAAGGAACTGCAGCTCTACCTACAACACCATTACTTGTAAACACCTCAACCTCAACGGTTGGATTACCTCTTGAATCGAGAATTTCTCGTGCATGAATATTTGTTATTGCACTCATAATATTAATTTTTTATGTTATTAAAATATAGTTTCATCTCTAAAGATACAAAAAAAATACATAAAAAAAGGGATGCACAAATAGCCCATCCCTTAATTTTTTGAATTGAAGAATGTTATTCTTTTTCTTCAGTCTTTTCATCAGAAGATTTCTCTTCTTTAACATCTTCAACTTTTGTTTCTTCAACAGCTTTAGCTGTTTCTTCCACTTCAGCAGACGCTTCTTCAGCAACGGCAGTTTCAGCAGTAACGTCAGCAACAGGAGCAGCAGTTGATTTTTTCTTACCGCCACGACGACTACGACGTGTTGTTTTTTCAGCTTTTTTACTTTCCGTTTTTTGACTTAACATATGCTCGTTAAAATCAACAAACTCAATCATACACATTTCAGCATTATCACCTAAACGAGTACCAAGCTTAATAATACGAGTATATCCGCCCGGGCGGTCAGCAACTTTTTCAGAAATTACACCAAACAATTCGCCAATAGCTTCTTTGCTTTGTAAATAACTAAAAACCATACGACGATCGTGAGTAGTATCTGATTTTGCCCTAGTTACCAAAGGCTCTACGTACATACGTAGTGCTTTTGCTTTAGCCAAGGTTGTTTTAATTCTTTTATGTAGAATCAAGGAAGTTGCCATATTTGAAAGCATAGCCTTTCTGTGAGCTGTATTTCTTCCTAAATGATTAAAATTCTTACGGTGTCTCATTTTATTAGTCCTTATCTAATTTATATTTAGAGATATTCATTCCGAATTCCAGATTTTTAGTTTTCACTAAATCTTCTAATTCGGTTAACGATTTACGACCAAAGTTTCTGAACTTCAACAAATCGTTTTTATTAAAGGCTACAAGTTCTCCAAGTGTATCAACATCTGCTGCTTTTAAACAATTCAATGCACGAACGGATAAATCCATATCAATTAATTTTGTTTTCAGTAATTGACGAACATGCAAAGTGTTCTCATCAAACTCTTCTGAAACTGATTTTTCTTCAGTTTCTAATGTTATTTTCTCATCGGAGAATAACATGAAGTGATGAATAAGAATTTTGGCAGCTTCTTGCAAAGCATCTTTCGGAGAAATAGAACCGTCACTTTCTAATTCGATAACCAATTTTTCATAGTCGGTTTTTTGTTCAACACGATAATTTTCCATGTGATAATTCACATTTTTAATTGGTGTATGAATAGAATCGATAGCAATAGTTCCAACAGGGTTGTTAATGTTTTTATTTTCTTCAGCAGGAACATATCCCCTACCTTTATCGATAGTAAGTTCAATATTTAATTTTACTGAAGTTTCCATATTACAAATAACCTCTTCTGGGTTTAATACTTGAAAAATGGATAAATATTTATTGATATCTCCTGCTTTGAATTGCTCTTGACCACCGATAACGACATTTACTTTTTCAGTTGTTTCAGTTTCGATTTGTTGTTTAAATCTAACTTTTTTCAATGCTAAAATAATATCGGTTACATCTTCTACCACACCTTCGATAGAAGAAAATTCATGATCAACACCTTCAATACGGATGTTGGTAACTGCAAAGCCTTCGAGAGATGATAATAAAATCCGCCTCAATGCATTACCTATGGTAATTCCAAATCCAGGCTCTAAAGGACGAAATTCAAATTTACCTTTGAATTCATCAGCTTGAATCATTATTACTTTATCGGGTTTTTGGAATGCTAAAATAGCCATATAAATTCCTCTCTTCTTCGTTAAAAAAATTTATTATTTATTATTTCGAATAAAGTTCAACGATAAGTTGTTCGTTGATCTTTTCTGGTATATCAGCACGTTCAGGGTAACTGATAAATTTTCCTGTTAAAGTATCAGCATCCCATTCTAGCCAAGAAAAGTTCATTCGCGAAGCGAGTGAATCGGCAACTACCTCTAAAGATTTTGATCTTTCTCTAATGCCAACAACATCTCCTGGGCGTAAGCTGTAGGAAGGAATATTAACTATATCACCATTTACTGTGATATGACGATGAGAAACCAATTGACGAGCACCGGCACGTGTAGGAGCATATCCTAAACGATAAACGGTATTATCTAAACGAGCTTCGATAAGTTGTAATAGTATTTCACCTGTAATACCTTTTTTACCTGCGGCTCTTTTGAATAGATTTCTAAATTGTTTCTCTAAAATGCCATAAGTGAATTTGGCTTTTTGTTTTTCTTTTAATTGGATTCCGTACTCTGAGACTTTTCCTCTTCGACGGCTGTTTCCATGTTGTCCAGGAGGATAATTTTTCTTCTCATAGGACTTGTCAGGCCCAAAAATTGGGTCGTTGAACCTGCGTGCAATTTTGGTCTTTGGACCAATGTATCTTGCCATATTAATTACTTTTTAAGTACAGCTAAAAAATTATCAGTAAAGCTGTACAAATTTAACAATTTGTTTTTAAACAAAATTTATACTCTTCTTCTTTTAGGAGGTCTACAACCATTGTGTGGCAATGGTGTAACATCCTTGATTTCGGTTACTTCGATACCTGCGGTATGAATGGTACGGATTGCGCTATCGCGACCTGCACCTGGACCTTTAACATATACTTTTACCTTTCTTAAACCAAGGTCGTAAGCTACTTTTGAACAATCTGTAGCAGCAAGCTGAGCAGCATAAGGAGTATTTTTCTTACTTCCTCTAAAACCCATCTTACCTGCAGAAGACCAAGAGATAACCTGACCATTATTATTGGTTAAAGAAATAATAATGTTGTTGAAAGAGGCATTAATAAATGCTTTTCCAATAGGCTCAATTTTAACTACACGTTTCTTAGTGCTTTTTTTTGTATTCTTTGCCATAATTTAAACTATTACTAATCTTAAAAGATTTTGCTAACGCAACCGTTATTTAACAACTTTTTTCTTACCAGCAACTGTCTTCTTCCGACCTTTACGTGTTCTTGCGTTATTTTTGGTTTTTTGACCTCTAAGAGGTAAACCAAGACGATGACGTATTCCACGATAACAACCAATGTCCATCAAACGCTTGATATTCATTTGAGTTTCCGAACGAAGTTCACCTTCAACACGGTAATTAGAACCAATAATTGAACGAATGTTTTGTTGCTCTTCATCACTCCAGTCTTCAACTTTTTTAGACCAATCAACATTGGCTTCTGTTAGAATTTGTTGCGCTCTACTTCTACCAATACCATAGATATAGGTTAGCCCAATCTCTCCTCTTTTTTGTTTTGGTAAATCAATACCTGCAATCCTAGCCATATAATCTTATATTATAAATTAACTATCCTTGACGTTGTTTAAACTTAGGATTTTTTTTATTTATTACGAATAATACACCTTTTCTGCGAACGATTTTGCAGTCAGCGCTTCTCTTTTTAATTGATGCTCTTGTTTTCATCGTTTCTTATTTATATCTAAATGTTATTCTTCCTTTTGATAAATCGTAGGGCGACATTTCAACTTTTACACGATCACCGGGTAATATTTTAATATAATGCATTCGCATTTTACCGGAAATATGAGCTGTAATCTGATGTCCATTTGCAAATTCGACACGAAACATAGCGTTTCCTAAACTCTCTATTACCGTACCATCTTGTTCTATTGACATTTGTTTTGCCATACGTCTTCTTTTATTGTTGTTTGTTTAATACTTCTTCAATATATTTGAATGTAGATAAAACATCTGCTTTGCCTTTTCTAATAGCTAAATCATGTTCATAATGTGCTGCCGGCAAACCATCTATTGTACGAATTGTCCAACCGTCAGCATCTTGCTTAATATCATAACTTCCAAGAGTTATCATAGGTTCAACAGCTATACACATTCCTTCTTTTAATTTAGGTCCTGTACCTCGGCGTCCAAAATTAGGAACTTCTGGTTTTTCGTGCAAATTTCTTCCCACTCCATGACCAACTAAATCGCGAACAACACCATAACCAAAACTTTCGCAATAATTCTGAACGGCATAACCAATATCGCCAACACGTTTACCAACAACGGCTTGTTCAATTGCTAAATAAAGAGATTCTTTAGTGCGTTGCAACAATAATTTCACTTCTTCATTAACATTACCAACGGCAAAGGTATAAGCAGAATCGCCATAAAAACCATGCTTAATTGTTCCACAATCAATAGAAACCACATCGCCATCTTCAACTACTCTATCACCCGGAATACCATGAACGACTTCATCATTAATAGAAATGCATAAAGTAGCAGGAAACCCACCGTAACCTTTAAATCCAGGAAGTGCAGCATTATCGCGAATATAAGTTTCAGCTAATTCGTCTAATGCTTTAGTGCTAACACCCGGTTTTAAAATCTTGGCAACTTCAGCCAATGTTTTACCAACAAGTAAAGAACTTTCTCTTTGCAGCTCTATCTCTGCATCGGTTTTATATTGTATAGAATCTCTTGACATAATTTACATTCCTGATGCTCCACCAGTACGTCCTTTAATCCTACCTGATTTTGTTAATCCATCATAATGACGCATCAACAAATGACTTTCAACTTGCTGAAGTGTATCCAATACAACTCCAACTAAAATCAAAAGTGATGTTCCGCCAAAGAAATTAGCAAAAGTTTGATTTACTCCTATCAGTCTAACAAATGCCGGCATAATAGCTACTAAGGCTAAAAATATAGACCCTGGTAAAGTAATTTTCGACATTACATCATCTAAAAATTGAGCTGTTTTCTTTCCTGGTTTAACACCGGGAATAAAACCACCATTCTTTTTCATATCATCAGCCATTTGATTAGGATTAATCGTAACAGCAGTATAGAAATAAGTAAAGATGATTATCATTAAAGCAAAAACGAAATTATACCAAAAACCATTTATATTAGAAAATGTAGCGGCAAATCCAGACATCATTTCAGACTCAGCAAATCCTGCCAATGTAATTGGAAGGAACATAATTGCTTGAGCAAAGATGATAGGCATAACACCAGCAGCATTCACTTTTAAAGGAATATACTGACGAACACCTCCGTATTGTTTATTACCAACTATTCGTTTAGCATATTGAACAGGAATTCTTCGAGTTCCTTGAACCAAAAGAATGGTGACAAGAATGACTAATACTAAAAAAGCAATTTCTAAAATAAATACAACTAAACCACCACCCTGTTCTTCCATGCGAGAAATAAACTCACCAAATAAGGCAAAAGGCAGGCGTGCAATAATACCTATCATAATAATAAGTGAAATACCGTTTCCTATCCCTTTATCCGTAATTTTCTCACCTAACCACATTACAAACATAGTTCCTGCTACTAAAATTATAACAGAAGAAACCCAGAAAAATGTAGATGGAGACGTAACACTCGGGTCAAATGGGCTAATTGCTTGTGGGGGAAGCTGATTAACAAGATTAGCAATATAACTAGGAGCCTGCAAACCTGTAATGGCAACAGTCAAATAGCGAGTAATCTGATTAATTTTATTCCTTCCACTCTCTCCCTCTTTCTGCAGCTTCTGAAAATAAGGAATTGCCATTCCAAGCAACTGAATAACAATAGAAGCTGAAATATAGGGCATAATTCCCAATGCAAAAATAGACGCTCTAGAAAAAGATCCTCCCGAAAACATATTCAATAAACCTAATAAACCACCACTTGTTTGGTTTTTAAGGTTTTCCAACTCACTAGGATCTACTCCCGGAAGAACAACATAGGAACCTAAACGATAAATAAGAATAATACCAATAGTATAAAGTATCCTCTTACGGAGTTCTTCTATTTTAGCAATATTCCTAATAGTCTCGATTAATTTTTTCATGAATCTTAGTTTTAGATAGTGTTGGCTGTACCGCCTTGTTCTTCTATAGCTTTCTGAGCTGTTTTTGTATAAGCATGGGCTGTAACTTCAATTTTTGATGTTAATTCGCCTCTACCTAAGATTTTAACCTTATTACCATTTTTATTCACTAATCCGTTTTCAATAAGCACGTCTTGGGTAAAAGTAGTAATACCCTTTTCAGTTGCTAATCTTTGTAAACTATCAATATTTACTGCTTGATATTCTACACGATTAATATTTTTGAAACCAAATTTAGGGACACGACGGAATAAAGGCATTTGACCACCTTCAAAACCAGCTTTACGTTTATATCCTGAACGTGATTTGGCTCCCTTATGACCTCTTGTAGAAGTGCCTCCTCGGGTTGATCCTTGACCACGACCAATTCTTTTTCTTTCTTTTATTGAACCTTCTGCAGGTTGTAAATTACTTAAATCCATTATATAATGATTTTAAATTTCTTCAACTAAAAGCAAATGCTTTATTTTATTTATCATTCCCTCTACTTGAGGTGTAAGGACAACTTCTCTAACCTGATTCATTTTAGTTAAACCAAGCGCATCCAATGTTCTTTTCTGACGCTCAGGACGACCAATGCGGCTACGTACCTGAGTTATTTTAGCTTTCTTGTATTCCATAGCAATGCGATATTATCCGTTAAATACTGTATTTAAATCAACACCTCTTAATTGAGCAATTGTTTTAGCATCGCGCAATAATTTTAAAGCTTCTATTGTAGCTTTAACAACTGAATGTGGATTAGAAGAACCTTTAGACTTAGCTAAAACGTCTCTAACTCCAACACTTTCAAGTACTGCACGCATAGCACCACCTGCAATAACTCCTGTACCTGGAGAAGCAGGCTTAATAAATACACGAGCTCCGCTATATTTTGCAGATTGCTCATGAGGTAGTGTACCATTTAATATTGGTACTTTAATTAAATTTTTCTTAGCATCGTCAATACCTTTAGCAATAGCAGAAGTAACTTCATTTGCTTTACCTAAACCGTGACCAACAACTCCATTTTCATTCCCAACAACAACTACAGCAGAAAAACTAAAATTTCTACCACCTTTAGTAACCTTAGTTACACGTTGAATACTCACAACTTTATCTTTAAACTCGATATCGCTGGACTTAACTCTTTTTACATTTGCGTTCGCCATAATTTATTATAGTTTAAGGCCGCCTTCTCTAGCAGCATCAGCCAATGATTTAACTCTACCGTGGTATAAGTAGCCGTTTCTATCAAAAACAACTTCTTCTATACCTGCTTCTTTTGCTTTAGTGGCAATTAATTTACCAACAAGAGCAGCTTGTTCAATTTTATTTACTTTCTGAGTTGCAATTTCTTCCTCACGAGAAGAAGCTGAAACAAGAGTGCTTCCACTTAAATCGTCAATTAATTGAACATAAATTTGCTTGTTACTTCTGAACACAGACATTCTTGGACGTGCAGCATTACCGCTAATCTTTTTACGGACTCGTCTCTTAATTTTAAGTCTGCGATACTCTTTTCTGTTCTTTACTTTCATTTTTAAAGACATTCATAAACCTGGCTAAACACCAGGCAAGATTAATACTTATTTTGCAGCTGTTTTACCAGCTTTCTTTCTTAGAACTTCGCCTTCGAATTTAATTCCTTTTCCTTTGTATGGTTCTGGTTTGCGTAAGCTTCTGATTTTTGCAGCAACCTGACCTAAAAGTTGTTTATCATGACTAGTCATAATAAGCTTTGGATTTTTACCTCTTTCGGTAATTGCTTCAGCTTTAACTTCCGGAGGGATACTAAACAAAATATAATGAGAATATCCTAAAGCCATGTCTAATACTTGACCTTTTACTTCCACTTTATAACCAACACCAACAAATTCTTGTACGGTTTTAAAACCTACCGAAACACCTTCTACCATATTGGCAATAAGTGAACGATAAAGACCGTGCTTAGAACGTGTATCTTTACTTTCGTTAGTACGATCAACATGTATTTCTGTTCCTTCAACTGTAACTGAAATATTTGGATCTACTTGTTGCTGCAATTCGCCTAATTTCCCTTTAACGGTAACCTTATTGGCCTTATCAACCTGAACGGTAACTCCTGCAGGAATTGTAATCGCTAATTTTCCGATTCTTGACATATCGTTTTCTCCTAAATTAACTTACGTAACACAATACTTCTCCACCGATGTTCAACTTACGAGCTTCTTTATCAGTCATAACTCCTTGCGAAGTAGAAATGATAGCAACTCCAAGACCGTTCAAAACGCGAGGTAATTCTCTGCTATTAACATACTTTCTTAAACCGGGAGTACTAATTCTTTGAATCTTATTGATTGCATTGACTTTAGTTACCGGATGATATTTAAGTGCAATTTTAATGCGACTGTTAATAGTACCTTCGTCTTCCATCTTGTACTGAAGGATGTATCCTTTTTCAAACAAAATTTTAGTTATTGCCTTTTTTAGGTTAGAGCTTGGAATTTCAACAATTCTATGCTCGGCACTAACGGCATTTCTAATTCTTGTTAAATAATCTGCAATTGGATCTGTATTCATTTTATCCTCTTTCTAAATTTCTTAATATTTATCGACTACCAACTAGCCTTTTTAATACCTGGTATTAAACCATTACTGGCCATTTCGCGGAAATTGATACGAGATACTCCAAATTGACGCATATAGCCTTTTGGACGACCAGATAATTTACAACGGTTGTGCAAACGAACGGGAGTAGAGTTTTTTGGTAGTTTCTGTAAACCTACATAATCACCAGCAGCTTTTAGTTCCGCTCTTTTGGCAGCATATTTATCAACGAGTTTTTGTCTTTTAACTTCTCTCGCTTTCATTGATTCTTTAGCCATATCCTATTTATTTTTAAAATTTTTAAATGGAAAACCAAATTCTTTAAGTAACGCATAGCATTCCTTATCGGTTTTAGCTGTAGTTACAATAGTAATATTCATACCATTGATTTTAGCAACTTTATCAATATCAATTTCAGGAAAGATGATTTGTTCTGTAACTCCAAATGTGAAGTTTCCACGACCATCAAATCCTTTTTCATTAATACCACGGAAGTCACGTATACGAGGAATTGAAACCGAAATTAAACGATCCAAAAACTCAAACATATTGTTTCTTCTTAAAGTTACTCTAACACCAACAGGAACGCCTTTTCTTAACTTAAAGTTAGAAATATCGCGTTTGGAACGAGTGATAACTGCTTTTTGACCGGAAATTGAAGTCATTTCTTCCGCACCTAAATCAACACGTTTTTTATCTGTTACGCCATCGCTTAAGCCTTGATTTAGTGAAATCTTCACTATCTTAGGCACTTGCATACTACTTTTGTAGTTAAATTGCTTTTGTAAAGCTGGCACTACTTCCTTGAAGTATTTATCTCTTAATCTTGGTGAATAATCCATTACTTAATTACCTCCCCTGATTTTTTTGAAACTCTTATCGACTTTCCTGTTTTTTCATCTTTTTTAATCACAATCTTACTAGCTACTCCCTTTGCATCAACGAGCATTAAGTTAGATAAATGAATAGGAGCTTCTTTCTTAATGATACCTCCTTGTGGGTGAGTGGCATTTGGCTTAGTGTGTTTAGAAACCATATTAGTTCCTTCTACAATGGCACGACCTTTGGCGGCATCAACAATTAAAACTCTACCGGATTTTCCTTTATCTTCTCCGCTAAGAACTTTAACTGTATCTCCTTTTTTAATACGTATTTTCGCCTTCATAAACTTAATAATTAGGTTCTTACAACACCTCAGGTGCTAAAGACACAATTTTCATAAAACTTTTTTCCCTTAACTCTCTGGCAACTGGACCAAAAATACGAGTGCCTGACATTTCACCGGTAGGATTTAATAAAACTACTGCATTATCGTCAAAGCGAATATAAGATCCATCAGGGCGTCTTATTTCTTTTTTAGTTCTAACAACAACTGCTGTAACTACTGTACCTTTCTTAACATTTCCGGAAGGAATGGCACTTTTAACAGTAACAACAACTTTGTCGCCAACAGAGGCATAACGTCTTCCTGTTCCACCAAGAACACGAATAATTAGAACTTCTTTTGCGCCGCTATTGTCGGCTACTGCACATCTACTTTCTTGTTGTAACATGATTATTTAGCTCTTTCTAAAATTTCTACTAATCTCCAACGCTTATTCTTGCTCAAAGGGCGTGTTTCTGTAATTTTAACAGTGTCGCCAATATTACAATCGTTGTTCTCGTCGTGTGCAATGAACTTTTTAGTTCTTTTTAAGAATTTACCATAAATAGGGTGCTTCTCTTTACGTTCAATAACAACAGTAATAGACTTCTCCATTTTGTTACTCACAACAAGACCTATTCTTTCTTTTCTCAGATTTCTTTCCATCTTCTTGTATTATTTTGATTGTTCAGCAATTCCTCTGCTGGTAAGTTCTGTTAAAAGCCGAGCAACAGTAGCTCTCATTTCTTTCAAAACATTTGCATTTTCAAGTGGCGAAACAGCATGATTTAGTTTCGCTTTTGTAAGTTGAAGTCTTGCGTCTTCCAATCTTTCATGAATATCTTTTGTTGATAATTCTCTTATCTCCGAATTTTTCATAGTTTCTAATTTTAAGCTTCTACGTAATCCCGTCTAACAATAAATTTCGTGGTGATTGGAAGCTTTTGCGAACCTAAACGCATTGCTTCTTTAGCCGTTTCTAAATTCACGCCCTCGGATTCAAATATGATTCGTCCAGGAGTAATACGTGCTACGAATAATTCCGGAGCACCTTTTCCTTTACCCATACGTACTTCTGCAGGTTTTTTAGTAAGAGGTTTATCGGGGAAAACGCGAATCCACAACTGACCTTCACGCTTCATTTTACGTGTAATAGCCTGACGAGCAGCTTCAATTTGTCTCCCTGTTAACC
The DNA here is from genome assembly GCA_021157585.1 of Bacteroidales bacterium. Taxonomy (NCBI): domain Bacteria; kingdom Pseudomonadati; phylum Bacteroidota; class Bacteroidia; order Bacteroidales; species Bacteroidales bacterium. Next base: position 12,209 of record JAGGWH010000127.1, read on the forward strand.
AAGTTTCTTCTAATGCTTTTATACCAAAAGATCCAAATGCAAGTTGATTTCCTCTTTCGGAATTCCCCTTCATTTTTCCTTTTTGCTGCTTTCTAAACTTTGTTTTTTTGGGTTGTAACATTTTTATAAATCTTAAATGTTAATATTATTTTCTTCTTCTATGTTGAGGGTGTTTTCCACCTTTACTATCGCTCTTTACTGTAGTAGGTACTAATTCTGGTTTGCCATAGATTTCTCCTTTACAAATCCAAACTTTAATACCTATTCTACCATAAGTGGTATGTGCTTCAGCCAATGAATAATCAATGTCGGCACGTAGTGTATGCAAAGGGATTCTTCCTTCCTTATACATTTCAGAACGAGCCATTTCAGCACCACCAACGCGACCGGAAATCAGAATTTTAATTCCTTCTGCTCCAACACGCATAGTGGAAGCGATAGATGTTTTAATAGCTCTACGGAATGAAATACGTCCTTCAATTTGGTTGGCAACATTACGTGCAACCAAAGTAGCATCAAGTTCCGGACGTCTAATTTCAGAGATATTTATTTGTACTTCCTTATTAGTAAGTTTCTTTAACTCTTCTTTTAACTTATCTACTTCTTGTCCGCCTTTACCAATAATAATACCCGGACGAGCAGTATGAATATTTACAGTAACTAATTTAAGAGTACGTTCAATAGCAATTTTCGATACACTTGCTTTAGATAAACGTACAGATAAATATTTTCTGATTTTGTTATCTTCAACAAGTTTGGCTTCGAAACTTTTTCCACCATACCAATTAGATTCCCATCCTTTGATGATTCCTAATCTTAATCCGATAGGATTTGTTTTTTGTCCCATTTATATAGCTTTATTTACTTAAATTAGTATCTTCAACAATTACTCGGCTATCTACCGTAAGTGTAACATGGTTAGAACGCTTACGAATTCGGTGAGCACGACCTTGTGGTGCCGGTTGAATTCTTTTTAACATTCTTCCGCTATCAACAAAAACTTCCTTAATGTAAAGATTTGCATCTTCCATACGTTTGCCTTCGTTTTTAGCTTGCCAGTTAGCTACAGCTGATAAAAGAAGTTTGTATAGTCTGTTTGAAGCCTCTTTTGGTGAGTGCTTTAAGATATACAGTGCTTTTTCAACGCCTTCGCCTCTTACTAAATCTGCTACTAATCTCATTTTTCGGGGAGATGTAGGGCAGTTATTTAATTTCGCATAAGCAAGAGTCTTTTTAGCCTCTTTTGCCTTTTGTGCGGTATTATGTTTTCTAGCTCCCATAGCTTAAATATTCTTTATTTTTTACCTTTATTTCTACTACCCGCATGTCCTCTAAAGATACGTGTTGGTGCAAATTCGCCTAATTTGTGACCTACCATATTTTCTGTAATATAAACAGGAATAAACTTGTTCCCATTATGGACAGCTATGGTTTGACCAACAAAATCCGGAGAAATCATTGAAGCTCTAGACCAAGTTTTAAGAACAGTCTTTTTAGTTGCTTCTGCGTTTGCTAACACTCTTTTCTCAAGCTTGTAATGTATAAAAGGTCCTTTTTTTAATGAACGACTCATAGTTCTAAAGTTTTATACTTATTTCTTTCTTCTTTCGATAACATATCTGTTGCTGTCTTTTTTCTTATCGCGAGTTCTAAACCCTTTAGCAGGAAGCCCCTTACGTGATCTTGGATGACCACCGGTTGCTCTACCTTCACCACCACCCATTGGATGATCGACAGGGTTCATTACTACAGGACGTACCCGTGGGCGACGACCTAACCAACGACTTCTACCAGCTTTACCAGAACGTTCTAGGTTATGCTCGGTATTAGACACCATTCCTATAGTAGCTTTACACGTTTGAAGAATCATACGTGTTTCGCCGGAAGGTAACTTAATGATAGCAAATTTACCATCACGAGTCATTAATTGTGCATAAGATCCAGCACTACGAGCCATTTTAGCTCCTTGTCCCGGACGCAACTCAATATTATGAATGATCGTACCAAATGGAATTTCACTTAGATAAAGCGCATTTCCTACATCAGGACTAATACCTTTACCAGATACGATTTTGGTACCTACTTCTAAACCATGTGGAGCAACAATATATCGTTTTTCACCATCAGCATAAGCAACAAGTGCTATACGAGCTGAACGATTTGGATCGTACTCTATAGTTTTAACCGTAGCAGGAACACCATCTTTATCCCTTTTAAAGTCGATTATTCTATATTTTTGCTTATGACCACCGCCTAAATAGCGCATAGTCATCTTCCCTTCACTATTTCTACCACCTGATTTCTTTTTAGGCGCTAATAAGCTCTTTTCGGGTTTAGAGGTAGTAATTGTGTCAAAAGCGCTAATTACTTTAAAGCGCTGACTGGGGGTCGTTGGTTTGAATTTTTTTAAAGCCATCTATCTAAATATTGCTATAAAAATCAATTGTTTCACCTTCGGCTAATGTTACAATAGCCTTTTTAACTGCCTTTGTTTTTCCAGAGATAACTCCACCTTTGGTATTACGTGATTTTGTTTTACCATTATAATTCATGGTGTTAACATCAATCACTTCTTTACCATAGATCTCTTTAACAGCATTTTTAATCTGAATTTTATTGGCAAATTTCTCTACCAAAAAACCATAACGATTAGGCATCTTTTCAGATACCGCTGTCATTTTCTCTGTAATTATCGGCTTAATAATAATACCCATATTTGTAAGCTTTTCTATTTGCTTCTCGTATTAAGCTAATTTATCAAAAGTAGCTAAGCCACTTTCTACAATCAACATTTTTTTAGCGTCTAAAATATCGTAAGTATTTAAATCTAAAACACTTATAACTTTAATGCCAGCTAAATTTCGAGTCGACAAATGTACGTTTTTATTTATATCATTCAACACTAAAAGTGTCTTATCATTATCTAATTTCAAATTACTCAGCAACTCAACCATATTTTTGGTTTTAGCTGATTCAAAACTGAAGTCTTCTACAACATAAATAGCATCTTCTTTAGCTTTATACGATAAAGCTGATAGACGAGCTATTTTTTTCAATTTTTTATTTAATTTAAAATGATAATCTCTAGGGTGAGGTCCAAAAGCACGTGCACCGCCTCTAAAAATAGGAGACTTGATATCACCCGCACGGGCAGTACCAGTTCCTTTTTGACGTTTAATCTTGCGAGTACTTCCAGAAAGATCACTACGTTCTTTTGAACTGTGTGTTCCTTGTCTATGGTTAGCCATAAACTGTTTCACAGCTAAATAGATAGCATGATCATTAGGCTCAACACCAAATACAGAGTCGTTTAAAACAACTTTCTTTCCTGTATCTTTACCGCTTATATTTAAAACTGCTATTTCCATCTCTCAATAATTACATATGAACCTTTGGCACCGGGCACAGATCCTTTAACAACTAATAAATTTTTCTCGGCATCTATTTTCAATACCTGAAGGTTAATCATTTTTGTTCTTTCGCCTCCCATTCTACCTGCCATACGCATACCTTTAAATACACGCGATGGATAAGAAGAAGCACCTAAAGAACCTGGAGCTCTTAAACGATTATGCTGTCCGTGTGTTGCATCATTAACACCACGGAAATTATAACGTTTTACAACACCCTGAAAACCTTTACCTTTAGAGGTTCCTACTACATCTACGTATTCGCCCTCTTTAAATACATCAACAGTTACTATATCGCCGAATTTCTTACGCTCTTCAAAACGAGTAAATTCTACTAATACTCTTTGAGGATTAATCTTGGCTTTTTCGAAATGACCACGCAACGCTTTTGTTGTATGCTTTAAATTCTTTTCGTCATAGCCAAGTTGAATAGCCTCATAACCATCTACGGCGAGGGTTCTAACTTGGGTAACCACACAGGGGCCAGCTTCAATAACAGTACAAGGAATATTTTTCCCGTCTTCTGTAAATATGCTGGTCATCCCAACTTTTTTTCCTATAATTCCTGACATTTCTTAAAAAGTCTTTTAAAAATTAAACTTTAATCTCGACTTCAACTCCACTTGGCAACTCCAACTTCATTAAAGAATCTATAGTTTTTGAATTTGAACTATAAATATCTAATAGTCTTTTGTAGGAGTTCAACTGAAATTGCTCTCTTGCTTTTTTGTTCACAAATGTTGATTTGTTAACTGTATAAATTCTAGTATGTGTTGGTAATGGAATTGGTCCATTAACAATTGCACCTGTAGCTTTTACAGTCTTAACAATTTTCTCTGCAGAGTTATCAACAAGATTGTGATCGTACGATTTCAATTTGATTCTAATCCTTTGACTCACGTTTTTAAATTTTATTATTTATACTCTATCGTTGATTCTATTATTTTCCTTCTATTACTTCTTCGCAAACCGACTGTGGGGCTTCACTAAAATGAGAAAACTCCATAGAGGAGGATGCTCTACCTGAAGATAATGTACGTAGCACTGTAACGTATCCAAACATTTCGCGCAACGGTACTATTGCTTTTATAATTTGCGCTCCAGCTTTAGCTTCCATACCTTCAACCATACCTCTACGACGGTTCAAGTCTCCGGTAATATCACCCATATAATCATCGGGAGTAGTAACTTCAACTTTCATAATTGGTTCAAGAAGTACCGGTTTACATTTTGCAGCGGTAGCTTTAAAACCAAGTTTAGCAGCTAATTCAAAAGAAAGTTGATCGGAATCAACTCCGTGAAAAGATCCATCCAACAATGTAATTTTCATACTATCTATAGAATAGCCTGCCAATACACCATTTGTCATTGCTCCTTCAAATCCTTTTTGAACTGCTGGAATAAACTCTTTTGGAATATTTCCACCTTTAACTTTATCTATAAATTGTAATCCATCAACACCCTTGTCTGCAGGACCGATTTCAAAAATAATATCAGCAAATTTACCACGTCCACCGGATTGTTTTTTATAAACTTCGCGGTGTTTAACGGTAGCAGTAAGTGCTTCTTTATAAGAAACCATTGGGCGACCTTGATTACACTCTACTTTAAATTCGCGTTTTAGTCTATCAACTAAAATATCCAAATGAAGTTCACCCATACCACTAATAATGGTTTGACCTGTATTTTCATCTGTACGAACTTTAAATGTAGGATCTTCTTCAGCTAATTTTTGTAATCCAACACCCAATTTATCCATGTCTTTTTGAGTTTTAGGCTCAATAGATACATTGATAACTGGATCAGGGAAAGTCATTTGCTCTAAAATAATTGGAGCATCTAAGTCTGTGAGAGTATCGCCCGTACGTATAGTTTTAAATCCAACAGCAGCACCAATATCACCACAGGTAATTTCATCAAGGGGCTCTTGCTTATTAGCATGCATTTGCATGATACGAGAAATACGTTCTTTTTTTCCGGTACCTGTGTTTAAAATATAAGAACCTGCTTTTAACTTGCCGCTATAAACACGAAAAAAAGCTATACGACCAACAAAAGGATCTGTAGCAATTTTAAAAGCTAAAGCAGAAAATTTATCATCTACAGAAACTTCTCTAATTTCTTCTTCTTCGGTATTTGGGTTAATACCGGTTACGGCAGGTAAGTCTAAAGGACTTGGCAAATAATCTATAACTGCATTCAATAGCATTTGAACACCTTTATTTTTAAATGCAGTGCCACACATTACCGGAGTAATACGTAATTCGATAGTTGCTTTCCTAATAGCTTCAGTAATCTCGTCTATAGTCAAAGACTCAGGATCTTCCATGAATTTCTCGAGAAGTTCATCGCTTTCTTCAGCAACACCCTCAAATAATTGCATTCTGTAATCTTCAACAATATCTGTTAAATCTTCAGGAATAGGAATTTCACGAATTACGACTCCATCAGAACCCTCATCCCAAACAAATGCTTTATTTTGAATTAAATCTACAACCCCTTGAAAACCTCCTTCAGCACCTATAGGTACTTGAATTGGAACAGGGTTTGCATGTAATTTTTCTTTAATCTGTGTTACGACATCAAAAAAGTCGGCACCTGTACGATCCATTTTATTAACGAATGCTATACGAGGTACATTATAGTTATTAGCTTGACGCCAAACAGTTTCTGATTGAGGCTCAACACCACCAACGGCACAAAACAACGCAACAGCACCATCCAAAACACGTAACGAACGCTCTACTTCAACAGTAAAGTCAACGTGACCGGGAGTGTCAATAATATTAATTTTGTATTTTTGGTCATTACGAGTCCAATGAACAGTTGTAGCAGCAGATGTAATAGTAATCCCTCTTTCTTGCTCCTGTACCATCCAATCCATTGTTGCAGCTCCATCGTGAACCTCTCCAATTTTGTAGCTCCTACCTGTATAGTACAAAATACGCTCAGTAGTCGTGGTTTTACCCGCGTCTATGTGCGCCATTATGCCTATATTTCTTCTATGTTCTAGTTTATCAGACATCTCCAATTCTTATAATATGTGAAACAAACGACTACCTAAATCGGAAGTGCGAAAAGGCTTTGTTTGCTTCGGCCATACGGTGAGTATCTTCTTTCTTTTTAAAGGCAGAACCTTCTTCTTTATATGCAGCTAAGATTTCACCGGCTAGCTTATGACTCATTGTTTTTTCGTGACGCTTACGTGCGGCACCTATCAACGCTTTCATTCCTATTGATTGCTTACGTGCTGGACGAATTTCAGTAGGAATTTGGAAAGTTGCACCTCCAATTCTACGACTTCTTACCTCAACACCAGGAGTAACATTTGTTAATGCTTTTTTGAAAACATCCAAGCTATTTTCTTCACTTAACTTTTCTTCAACAACAGTAAGTGCTTCATAAAAAATCTCATATGAAAGATTTTTTTTGCCTGAAAACATCATATTATTTACAAACTTCGTTACCAAAACATCGCTGAATTTTGGATCTGGAAGAATGATTCTCTTTTTTGGTTTCGATTTTCTCATCTCTTAACTGTATTATTATTTTTTCTGCTTTGGACGCTTTGTTCCATACTTAGATCTACGTTGCGTACGTCCGTCGACACCTGAAGTATCTAACGCACCTCGAACGATATGATAACGAACACCAGGTAAATCTTTTACTCTACCCCCTCTAACCAAAACAATAGAGTGTTCTTGTAAGTTGTGTCCTTCTCCACCAATGTATGCATTTACTTCATTTCCATTGGTTAAACGAACTCTAGCTACCTTACGCATAGCAGAATTAGGTTTCTTGGGTGTTGTTGTATAAACCCTTAAACATACACCACGTCTCTGAGGACAAGAATCCAAAGCACGAGATTTGCTTTTGTAAACCAATTTCTTGCGCCCTTTACGTACTAATTGTTGTATTGTTGGCATAAATTTATTTATTATTTTTCTATTGTTGTCTTAAACCCGTATTTTTTCGGACTGCAAAAGTATAAATAATTATTTAAAAAACAATCCATTCTTGAAAAAATTAACCAAATGAATTCAACAATTAAGCGGCTTTGTTTTTCAACAAACTACATCATTTGTTAAATAGTTGTTTTTCAAGCTAAAGGAATAAAATTATTAACAGTTTTATGCAATCCTTAATTTTTACAAAACAGGCGCAAAGATAAATCTTTTCTTAAAATCTCAAAACATAAAAATACAGTCTCTTAAACAACCAAAATCTGACATACAAATATTGATAGATTTAAAAGTATAAAAAGAGCTGTTTTCAAGATAAAGATTAAGTTTGTATTGAAAATGAACAACACATTAAAACATATTCTATTTATTCCTCGTTGGTATCCTCATAAATTTGATCCAATGTTCGGGCTTTTTGTGAAAAAACACGCAGAAGCCGTTGCCAAACTCAATAGAGTTAGTGTTCTTTATGTTCAAGGAGTATCTACTTATGAAAAAATCGACAGAAAACAAACTACCGAAACTCATAATCTTTTCACACAAATATATTACTACCGAAACTCAAATTGCAAAATATGGAATATATTGCGTTTTTGGTACTACTTAATAGTAGGGTTTCTAAAGATTAAGAAAGCAAAAGGGAAACCTAATCTTGTGCATGTTCATATATTAACACGCTTGGGTATTTTTGCTCTACTTATAAAAAGCATTTACAACACTCCTTATATTATAACAGAGCATTGGTCAAGATATTTACCGGTTACAGGATCTTATAAAGGCTGGAGTCGAAAATTATTAACTAAACTAGTTGTTAAAAAAGCCTCAGCCGTTCTTCCAGTTAGCAAAACTTTATCGCAAGCAATGCAATCTCAAGGTTTGAATAATCAGAATTATCATATTGTCCCTAATGTTATTGAAGACATTTTCTTTCAACCCATTAAAAATAAAGAAAAAAACCAGACTACAATATTTCTTCATGTGAGTACTTTTGAAGATAAATCAAAAAATATTAGCGGAATACTGAGGGTTATCAAACAATTATCAGAAAAGAAGTTTGATTTTGAATTTTGGTTTGTAGGTGACGGCATTGACTTTAAAGCAATGAAGAATTACGCAAAAGCCCTTTCCATTCCTGAGAATATTATTCGTTTTTATGGTGTAGTAGAAGGAGAAAAACTAGCAGAAAAATACCATAAAGCAGATTATCTGGTAATGTTCAGTAATTATGAGACTTTTCTTATAGTATTTTTTGAAGCTATGGCTTGCGGATTAGCTGTAATCACCACCAAAGTCGGTGAACTTGCCCAATACAGCAATGAATCAAACGGTTTTTTGATAGAACCCGGAAACGAAAAGCAATTAAAATCTACTTTAGAAAATGTATTAGTTAACAAACCTTATTTTAATCCATTAGAGATAAAAAAAGTCAGTATTGGGTACGACTCTGCGAGCATCAGTAAAAGATTAGACAATATTTATAACAATTGTATATAATACCGTAGCTCACGACAAAGTATTCGTATTTTTGTCGCCAATGAAATTAAAAATATCAAATAGAGTTAAAGGCTATCTCTTCGCATTTATTGCTGTAATAGCCGTTTCCAATGTGTACATCTTTAGCAAAGCTGCTTTAAACGAAGTTAGTATGGCTCAATTTGGCACATATTGGTTTGCTTTTGGTTTTCTTTGGAATATATTATTTACTATTCAACAAAAAAAAATCCCGACAATAAAGACTTTTAGCAAAAATCAATTTTTACTACTTTTTACTTTAGGAATTTTAGAAATTGGCGGCACAAGCTTTTTCTTTTTGGCTATACACACCGTTCCTAATCCTGCTGTAGTTTCATTTATCGGAAATATTAATCCTGTTTTTGTAGCTATATTAGGATTTATCTTTTTAAGAGAAAAATTTAATATTCCAGAATTAATAGGTATGTCGTTAGCTCTATTAGGTGCATTTATTATTAGTTATCGGGGAGGAAATATTTTTAAAAACATTTTTATTGAAGGAACGGATTATATAATCATTTCCGGATTTATTTATTCTTTCAGCACCATTATCGCCAAGAAAAACATTCATAGAATTGGCCCGACTATTATGTCGCTAAATAGAACTTTGCATTTGGCTTTATTCTCTATTGCCGTACTTTGGTATTCAGGTCAATCTATTCATATTTCATCAAATACTCTTTTAAATATTATTATAGGATCAACTTTAGGCCCATTTTTAGCTTCCTTGGCAGGATATCAAGCTTTACGATATATCGAAGCCGGTAGAGCAAGCGTATTGGGAAGTTCTAAAGGATTATTTGTCCTTATTGGAGCTTTCTTTTATTTTGGCACACTTCCGCAAGCGCATCAAATTTGGGGTGGTTTGATTAGTATTTTGGGTGTAGTATTAATTTCGATGGGGAAAGTATGGTCTTCAAAAAAAACCAAACATTGATTTTTAGAAATAAGTTTATGCCGGAATGTGTTCTTAATCCAAAACAACTAGGATATACCATAAAAAACCCTTCGGAAAAAATCTAAAAACTTTCTTGAGCGAGAAACGAGGCTTCCGTCAGCTGACAGACCACCTATAGCTTGAATTAATTAACCAACAATCTACAAAAACCTACTGCTCTAAAAACCAAAAAAGCCTCCAAATTTCTTTGAAGGCTTCTTGAGCGGGAGACGAGGCTTCCGTCAGCTGACGGACCACCTAAAGCCAAAACCCCAAAAACTATAAAACCAAAATAATGAAATGCTTGAAAAATAAAAAGACCTCCAAGAAAAATCTTGAAGGTCTTTTGAGCGGGAGACGAGGCTCGAACTCGCCACCTAAAGCTTGGAAGGCTTTCGCTCTACCAAATGAGCTACTCCCGCTGAATATTATTTTTTGTAGGGAGAGGAGGATTACTCGCTACGCTCGTGAGACTCCGTGTTCGAACTTCCGAAGACTTAATGAGTCACAAACAAATCTGTTTCTCTTCTTTCCCTTTCGCATTAAATACAAGAACTTTTTTGTGGGGAGAGGAGGATTACTCGCTACGCTCGTGAGACTCCGTGTTCGAACTTCCAAAGACTTAATGAGTCACAAACAAATCTGTTTCTCTTCTTTCCCTTTCGCATTAAATACAAGAACTTTTTTGTGGGGAGAGGAGGATTCGAACCTCCGAAGGCTTAGCCAACAGATTTACAGTCTGCCCCGTTTGACCGCTCTGGAATCTCCCCAAAAAAAGAGCCGATGGAGGGATTCGAACCCCCGACCAGCTGATTACAAATCAGCTGCTCTGACCAACTGAGCTACATCGGCAATGCTAAGAACTTTTTTTATTCAAGCCGTGCAAAAGTAGATAAGATTTTTAAATACGCAAGCGTTTTAAGATAAAAAAAATATTTTCCATTAAAATAACTTTTAAAGTTAAAAAACAACGTCCTAATAAGCTTTACAGCCTGTTAAAAATTATTAATTAGATTCTACTTATTCGTATAAATTTAATAAAATCACTTACTTTTGTGCTTTCAAGCTGTAAAGCATAGTTTAAAAAAAAGAGTAAAGCTACTTACTCTAAAAAAACGACTATCTTTATTGTTTGAATTACAATAGTTTTACTTATCAAATACTGATAGATAAAATATCTTATAAACTGGAGAAATTAATTAAAATGAAAAAACACGAAATTCAATTAAAGTACTTCCATTGGAGTAAACTTATTGCATTAGTTCTTGTTTTTACTGTTGCTCTTGGAGGAAGCTCATGTAAAAGCAAGAAAAAAATTGCAGCTGAAAAAGCAGCTATCGAATTAGCAAATCAAATTGCACAAGCAAAAGCAAGCTTAACAGATTTACTGCGCAATGATAATCCTAAAACTTATGAGGAAAAGATTGCCGAACTAAAAAGAATTAAGGATATGCAATTACGCGATCCTGAAGTAGAACAACTTATAGACCAAGTTGAAACTAAACTATCTGCTGAATATCAAGAGATATTACGTAAACAAAAAGAAGAAAAAAAGCGACAAGAATTAGAGGCTCAGCGGCTAAAAAAGCAAGCTGAGATTGATAATATAAACGCTCATTTCATAAATATTGCACAAGCCGCAAATGCAGCAGAAGCAAATGTTCGTATACATCAAACTTTAACTTATTATGCTTCACCAGAAGTTCCTGTTTTATTAATAATTAATATTTATGGCGACAATCAAAAAGATTATGACAAACCAACAACTATTGATCATTACCTAAACTATCTGAAAGACGTTAAAAAATACGATCGTCAAATCGAAAGCATTAAGTTTGACGAGAATCATAAAATTATTGAAATAGAATTAATCAAGAAATAAAGCAGGTCATGAAATTAAAATTTATCATACTTACTATCATTGGACTTTTCAGCTTTAGCTCTTTTGCACAAGAAGAAATTAGTCCTGAACGTAAACAAGCTATCGATTCTTTAGCTTTAGAAAAAGTTAAAGATTTAAGTAAATATATCAGTATTATTGGGAATAAAGAGACTAGCTTTTCTGAAGCTAATCGTGTTATTGAACGGACTTTAGAGCTTTTTGCCAATAATAGTCAGATTGGCGTTTCTTCTCTTTACAGAAAAGAAGTAAAATATTATCCCGTTAGAAAATATTTAAATCGCCTAATGGCATTAAACTACGATCAAGTAAATATTAAATGGTATAACATACAATATATTAGCGATTTAGAACGCCAGCCCGACGGAACTTACGTAGGTGTAATTACTATCTATCAACGTTTTGAAGGATTAAAAGGCGACGATTTAAAATATGTTGATACAACAAAAAAAGATATTACAGTTTACGTTAAGCGTAAAGAAACCCAAATTGGAGGTAGAACTATCGGGTTCTGGGATGTTATGTTAGGCGATATTCGTGTAGCAGAAACAAGCAAAAACTAATTACCTTTTAAGCCCATACTTAAAATTATATATTTAGGTATGGGCAAATTTTAATTCCCACAAAATGAAAATAAGGCTGTTTTTATTCCTTTTCATTATAAGTAGTTTTGGAACTTTAAAGTCACAAATTGTTGATGATGTTTTAGGTGACGAGGGAATGTTTTATGCCGAAACCAAACAAGTAAACCAATTCTTCCGTAGATTTAATAATGAAGAAGGACTTGATGGCGTACGCTATTATAAACGCGATAAAGAATATCGTAATCCTAAAACTCGCGAAAAGTACTTAAACATGCTTTTCGATAATAAAAATACTGCTCTTACCTCAAACCTTCGTGATGCATTTAAAGCAGATATATTAGCCGATAGTAATCTTTTTTTAAACTTTCATTCCGGAGGTTGGTTCGCCGAAGTAAAAACACTTTTTTCCTATAAGGGAGAAGACAAAACCGTTACTTTTTTCTTAGAATTAGAGCAAGAAAATATGGGCTATAAATGGGTTATAACCAATGTTTATTTTGAGCCTTTTTCCGAAATATTAGTCGATAAAAAATCCGACGTAAGTAAGTTTCTACATCCTATGAGTCATGAAATTGACTTTATGAATCTGATAAAAGTATTTAACGATAAAAAATATATTGAAAATTATACGATAAAAACATTTCAACCCGATTTCTTAACTTTGTTTTTATATGAATTTAAGCAAGGCTATTTCGAGTTTAAATATGTTGAAAATTTAAAATTTCACTTTTTCCAAATACCGGGATGGTATTTTGAGATTGAACAATTTGTCCGTGCCGATTACAATAGCGGATGGTTAATTTCAAAACTTACAAAAATAAGTGAAGAAGAAAAATCGATACTTTTAAAATACATTTATCACAATTAAAATGAGGAAATTATTCGTTTTCTTGGGTGTACTTTTAACATTAAATACCTTTGGCCAAGGGCTAAGCAGGGACGAGATTGCCGATTTTAAAGTTGAAGGCGAAGAACTTATTAACTACTTAGAATTTACTTTAAATGCTATTGGAGATAACGAGCTTTCGCCCAAAGAAAAAGATATTATCATTAGCGAATCCTTTCTTAAAATGTTTCGTGATGACAAAGTGCAAGTTGAAGATGATTTGGATGCAAGTAGAGAAACAGTCACAAACAAAGATGTTCAGGCCTACCTTAAAGATGTGGATTTCTTTTTTAAAACCGCCCATTTTACTTTTAATATACTTTCCATAGATGTTCAAATTGATGAAAACAACAAGCCCTTTCTTCTATGTAATATTTTACGAACTTTAGATGCGATAGATATCAAAGGAGATAGTATTTCTAACGACCAGCAACGCTTTGTGGAAATAGAATTAGATAGTGACAGAAGAGATTTGAAAATTGCCAGTATTTACACAACCAAGCTCAACGAAAATGAAGAAAATATTCGTTGGTGGAATCTCCTCTCCCAAACTTGGAAAGATATTTTAGGAACACGTGCTGTTGTCTCGGATTCTATATCTTTTTCCGATATTATGATAGTAGACAAAAACTATTTTATTCTGAAACCTACAGCATCAGAGACTCCCGAATTAAGTAATGATACTTTATCCTTTTTAGATACCGAGAAAGATACTACAGCATACGCTCCCATTTATACTTACGACACTATTTGGCTAAATGATTCTATCCAAATTAAGCAAAAAGAATCGGTGTTTAAAGCTTTAAACAAAATATTAGAAATTAGTGATTTAAATCTTTCGGGGAATTCTGAAATTACCGAGTTAGAGCCAATAAGCAAATTGAGCAATTTGCGAACTTTAGATATTTCTTTTACACAAGTACAAGATATTTACCCGCTCCGAAATTTAACCAAATTACACACTCTAAACTGCGCCAATACTTTTATCAAGTCTGTTGATCCTTTAATCTATTCTATGGAACTGGCTATATTAAACTTATCTAATTCCGGCATTTCCAACATAGAACCTCTTTCAAATCTCAGTAATTTAAGAATACTCGATATTTCAAATACAGAAATTGATAATTTAAAAGCCGGTCTTGGAATGCTATCTTTAGAAGATTTAAAAATGCGTAATACACTTGTTACGGATTTAGCACCATTAAACTCACTTTTAACACTTAACTATCTTGACATTAGCGATAATGAACAGATAGAATCTCTTGAAGATTTACAACAACTTAGTCAATTAAAAGTACTGTACTGTAATAATACGACTGTTAATAATTTAGAGCCCTTATCTACATTAGAAAAACTGGAAACCCTCTATTGTGAGAACACAGAAATTATCAGCCTTGAAGGCTTAGGATTGCTAGCAAACCTTAAAAAAGTATATTGTGATAACAGCCTGCTTGGACGTCAAAAAGCTATAAAATTTATGAAGGAGCACCCTAATATTTTAGTTGTATACGAAAGTAAACAATTGCAAATGTGGTGGGATGAATTACCTGAAAGATGGAAGACTATTTTTGCAAATATTGCAGAACTGGATTCTATTCCAACAAAAGAACAATTACACAAAATAACTACCATTAAGGAGATTAATATTGCCGGAGATAACTTAATAAAAAGCCTATTGCCTTTAGAGAAGCTGAAAAACTTACAAAATCTAAATGCTTCCAATACCCCAATCAGTAGCTTAGATGGAATTGGCGAAGCAAGAGAAATGCGTATACTAAACTTTTCAAATACTAAAGTACAACATCTTTACTCCATTGAAAGTTTAAATCTAATTGAAGAATTAGATTTGTCTTCTTGTTTAGTAAAAGATTTAAGTCCGCTTAATAAATTAGTTAATCTTAAACACCTTTCTATTGATAATACAGAAGCAAACAATCTAAAAGCCTTAGAAAAATTACAAAACCTACGTTATTTAAGTGCCGATAACACAAAAATCGATACGCAACAGTTTGAAGACTTTATTGAGCTTAAGAAAGACATCCTTCTTATTTATCAAAGCAAAGAATTAATTAGCTGGTGGACTAATTTATCACCTTCGTGGAAAGCCATCTTTACAGATCATATGCATTGGACACAAAAGCCAAACGTAGAGAGCCTTCATAAACTAATCCAAATAAGATCATTAGAAATAAAAGAAAACAGATTGGTTAACAGTCTATCACCTCTTGCTAAACTAAAACACCTTAGAAAAATAAAAATTAACGACACCAAAATAACCGATGTGTCTCCAATAAAAAATCTTTCTTATTTAAGAGAAGTTGATTTTTCCAGAAATCCAATTGGTGAGTTGAGCTCTCTGCAATACCTTACAAATTTGGAGTTTATTTACCTAAACAATACTCCTATCAATAATTTAGAATGGCTAATAGGCTTGTCGCAACTTAAGGTATTAGATATCTCCGGAACAGAAATTAAGAATCTGAAAGAACTAAATAACGTTATACATTTAGAAAAACTAATTGCTTATAATACCAAAATTAGTAACATTAAACCTTTGGAAGGTTTACCCGATTTAATTCTATTAAAGATATACAACTCCAGAGTATCTGCTAAAAAAATTGCTAGTTTCAAACAAAAGAATCCTAAATGTGCTATAGATTTTTATTAAAATTTACCTCTAACAAGCTAAATTTGATATAAATTCCCCAAAAATTATTTATTTTACAGCTGTATCTATTTGCTTTTCAGATACTTATAAATAAATATTATTTTTATTCTATTATTATATATATTTCACTACTTTGTATTGCATAGTACTATAATTTTTATATATATTTGCCAAATCATTACAAACAAAAACAATGAGTAAGGAAAAAACCGTATCCAATAGTATTGGAACTCAAATGCGAAAAGGCGTATTAGAGCTCTGTACTTTATCTATAATTTCAAAGAAAGATGCTTATGCGTCAGATATAATTGATACGCTAAAAGCGTCTGACTTAATTGTAGTTGAAGGAACCCTCTACCCTATGCTTACACGCTTAAAAAACGAAGGTCTACTCAGTTACCGATGGGAAGAATCTACTTCCGGTCCACCAAGAAAATATTATCAATTAACCACTGACGGAAAAGAAACGCTAAATAAATTAAAACAATCTTGGGAAGACCTAAACAAAACCGTAAACCAAATCATTCATTAAAAAAAACAGTCACAGATGAAAAAGACATTTTCTATAAACATAAACGGATTGCTTTTTAATATAGATGAAGACGCATTCGAGAAATTAAACAATTATCTAAAAACGCTGAAAAAGCATTTTAAAAATACAGAAGGCGGCGACGATATTGTAATGGATATTGAAGCCAGAATAGCCGAAATCCTAAAAACACGTATTAAAGACATACAACAAATAGTAACTCTTAAAGATGTTGAATTCATCATTGAAACTTTGGGTCAGCCTTTTGAGATGGATGAAGAAAGTGAAAGAAGTTCACCAAAAAGGCATAAACGAATATATTCTAACAAACGTATTTTCCGTGACCCCGACAATCAAATTTTTGGTGGTGTAGCCTCGGGATTAGCAGCCTATTTTAACATCGATCTTGTTATTATCCGTCTAATTTTTGTTTTAACAATATTAATTGGTGGCGTTGGCATTATTGTATATTTAACACTCTGGATTCTAACTCCATACGCCTCAACAACGGCTGAAAAAATAGAGATGGAAGGCGAAACAGTAGATATAAAAACCATTGAAAAGAAAGTTAGAGAAGAGTTGGAATCTCTAAAAAACAGATTTCAGGATTTTTCAAATGAGGCTGGCGATGTTATGAAAAAAAAAAAGAAGGACTCGATCAGTGGATTAAATCAGTTCGGTCATTTTCTCATTAATATTTTAAGAATTTTTTTCAGAATCTTAGCCATTCTCTTTGGTATTATATTTCTTATTGTTGGCATAGCATTAAGTATGGTATTTGCAGCCACTTATTTGGGATTAACACCTGCCATACAATTCGAGGAATTTAGTGTTGAAGCCATTTCATTTCCGGCATTTCTAAACAGTTATATAATAACTACTCCTTATGAGTTAATTTTAAATATCGCCTTATTCTTAGTGCTTTTTATTCCTGTAGTAGGTTTAATATTCAGTGGGATTCGTTTAATTTTTAATCTTGGTCGTCAGAAAATATTTGGGATTAGCGCAGTAATTTTATGGGTGCTTGCCATTATGGTAGCCTTCACTCTTTCAGTAAAAACAATTGAAGAGTTTAAAACCGAAAGTAAGCAAATTGTAGTAAACACTATGGATTCAATCCGAAGCGACACTTTAAACCTTAGCGTTTACAACTTAAAATATTATAAAGAACTAGAACAGAAATCATTAGGTTCAATTTATTTTGAAGATGATAAACTAATGTTTTGCTCGGATGATATCTTTTACGGCAATTCGGGGCTTACTTTCAGCAAAGCCGATAATGAAGACTTTGAGTTAGTAATTCGTACAAGTGTAAGGGGGGAAAATATCGAAGCTGCAAAAGAGCGACTAAAAAGCACTAAATACCATTTTAAAATAGATGGAAATAATCTGGAAATAGATCCTTATTTCACTTTAAGATTAAATGAAAAATGGCGCGATCAAGAAGTAACTTTCGAGATAAAAGTTCCTGAAGGGAAAACACTTTTCATCGATAGAGAAGCGAGGAATTATTTCCAATGGCACTATTGGCATCACAGTCGCAGGAGCATGTCAGGAAAATACTGGATAATGACTGACGATGGTTTAGAAGAAGCGGTAACAAACTAAAATCTAAAAAAACGCTACGAGGGCTCAAGAACGCTACGAGGGTTTAAAACCCTCGTAGCGTTGAGCATAACATCTCTTTTAGGATAAGAAACTCAGCAAAATACCTGCCGCAACGGCACTTCCAATCACTCCACTTACATTAGGTGCCATAGCATGCATTAATAAATGGTTTGAAGGATCATATTTTAAACCCTCGTTCTGAACTACACGAGCACTGTCAGGAACGGCAGAAACACCCGCAGCTCCAACTAAAGGATTAATTTTATTATTATCCGAAAGGAAAAGATTCATTGCTTTAGCAAATAATACTCCACCGGCAGTAGCAATTACAAACGATGCGGCACCAAGACCAAAAATCATCAACGATGTGTCTTTTAAAAACACTGTCGCTTGCGTACTTGCACCTACTGTTATGCCCAATAAAATAGTAACAATATCTATTAGGGAATTACGTGCAGTATCGGCAAGACGTTTGGTAAAACCACTCTCTTTTAATAAATTCCCAAAGAAGAGCATTCCTAAAAGCGGAATAGAACTTGGCGAAATAAAACCGGTAAGTAAAAAACCTATTATTGGAAACATTATTTTTTCAATCTTTGGCACCATACGAGGTGGTTTCATCCTAATCAAACGTTCTTTTTTACTTGTTAACAAGCGCATTATGGGAGGCTGAATAACAGGAACTAAAGCCATATATGAATATGCTGCAATAGCTATTGGTCCAATGAGATTTAAAACTCGTTTTCCTTCATAAAAATTAAGTCCATTTGCCAATTTAGACGAAAGAAATATTGCTGTTGGACCATCAGCACCACCAATAATACCAATAGCACCAGCTTCCGGAGGAGCAAATCCCAAAACCAAAGCACCAATAAATGTAAGAAAGATACCTACTTGTGCTGCGGCTCCTAAAAGCATAAGCTTAGGATTTGATATAAGAGAAGAGAAATCTGTCATAGCTCCTATTCCTAAAAATATTAAAGGTGGATATATTCCATATTTAACACCGAAATACAAATAATTAAGCACGCTCCCCTCTTCATAAATACCTAATTTTAAGCCCGCACCTTCTGCAAAAGGTATATTTCCAATTAAAACTCCAAATCCGATAGGAATAAGCAGAAGTGGTTCATAGTCGAATTTTATGGCCAGAAAAATAAATCCAATACCAATAAATATCATAACTATATGCCCTATTGTAACATGTTCAAAACCTGAATATCCAACAAATCTTGTGATACCCTCAAGAGCAACATCAAAAATATTACCCATATCTTTATCAACTGCGGTTTCAACTTGCGTTACTGTTTTCTCATTAACTTTCGACTCACTCCCAAAAGAAAAGAAAGAGGAAGCAAAGCTTATAACAGCAATGGCACCTATAATTGTTAGTAAACGTCTAAATTGCATCTTAATGTATTTCTAATAAAAGTTCTCCCTGTAAAATACTATCACCGGCATGAACACGAATATTCTTTACTATTCCATTTTTTTCAGCCAATACTTTATTTTCCATCTTCATAGCTTCATAAATAAGTAAGGTATCTCCTTTTTTCACTTCAGATCCTTCACTAACCATAAGCGACATAATAGTTCCCGGCAACGGACAATTTATTTTAAAAGCTCCAGACTCAACTTTTGGTAATGCTTTATGAGTCTTAACAGCCGAGCGCATCAACTTGGGAGTTTTAATGGTTTTCACTTCTTGTTCCAATTCCACCTTATAGCAACTTCCGTTAACCTCTACTTTAACCGACTTACCATCTACATCCTTTATCTCTACATTATAGTTGTTGCCGTGAATATTAAATTTGAATTTTTTCATTTTATGCAGGTTTATTTTGTCAACGGTTGTCTCATTCCATATATCTTAGAACTCCAAGGAGAATACTTTCTTGACACCTCTTTAATAGTTATTTTACCACTTTCGGTATCGTGCTGCTCATTTAAATACAAATATAACGCAGCTGTAATTGCAGCACTCGCTTCACCGGTAAGCGGTTTCTGATTACATTCTTCATCACCGACTTTAACTGCCTTTCTTATATAATGCTTAGTAAAAAATTCAAGTATTTTAGGGATTAAAGTATAGATAAAAAATAAAAATAATAAAGCTAACAAAACTATTAAGTAGCCGATTATACTGAGACTTATTGCAAAATTCCAATTTATTGTAAGAGAAATTAAATTCATATCAACAGAATTTTATAAAGGTATATTTCCATGTTTCTTAGGCGGATTTGTTTGTTTCTTGGTAGCAAGAGTACTAAATGCCCTAATAACTCTAAAGCGAGTATTTCTAGGCTCTATAATATCATCGATATAACCATATCGAGCAGCTTCGTACGGATTTGCAAATAAACCGGTATATTCTTTTTCTTTTTCAGTTACAAATTTTAAGGCTTCTTCTTGCGTCATAGATGCCAATTTTTTTCCTTCTAGAACTTCAACTGCTCCCTTAGCTCCCATAACTGCAATTTCTGCTGTAGGCCAAGCATAATTATAATCTCCTCTCAATTGTTTACAACTCATCACATCGTGTGCGCCACCATACGATTTACGCAAGGTAACAGTAACTTTAGGTACCGTAGCCTCACCATAAGCAAATAACAATTTTGCACCATGAGAAATAATACCATTATGCTCTTGTTTACTTCCTGGAAGAAAACCAGGAACATCAACTAAAGTAAGAATTGGTATATTAAAAGCATCACAAAAACGAACAAAACGAGCAGCTTTTCGTGAAGCATTTATATCTAAAACCCCTGCTAAATAATTAGGTTGATTAGCAACAATTCCTGTAGGCATGCCATTAAATTTAGCAAATCCCGTAATAATATTCTTTGCCCATCTACGTTGCGATTCCAAAAACTCCTGATTATCAACCAAGGTATAGATAACATCTTTCATATCGTAAGGCTGATTTGGGCTTTCAGGAATAATTTCATTTAAACTATCCTCTATTCTGTCTATGGGATCGTCGCAAACGGTTTGAATTGGATCTTCTAAATTATTCTGAGGTAAATATTCAATCATTTTCCTAATGATTAATATTCCTTCATCTTCATCATCCGCCCTAAAATGCGACACTCCGGATTTTGAGGAATGAACATTTGCACCACCCAAATCCTCTGTAGAAATATCTTCTCCGGTAACTGTTTTTGTAACCCCCGGACCTGTAACAAACATATTACTGGTTTGATCGCTCATAATTACAAAATCGGTTAATGCCGGAGAATATACAGCACCGCCGGCACAAGGTCCAAAAATGGCCGATATTTGTGGAATAACCCCACTTGCTAAAATATTACGTTGAAAGATTTCAGCATATCCCGCAAGGCTATTCACGCCTTCCTGAATACGAGCTCCACCACTATCGTTAATACCAATTAGAGGAGCACCAACAAGCATGGCTTGATCCATAATTTTGCAAATTTTCTTTGCATAAGACTCCGATAGAGAACCTCCAAAAACAGTAAAATCCTGTGCGTAAAGAAAAACTACTCTACCATCTATTGTTCCGTGACCTGTAATTACACCATCTCCAAGAAAATGTTTCTTATCCATCCCGAAATTCGTATTCCGATGGGTTACAAACATATCAAACTCTTCAAAGCTACCTTCATCAAGCAGCAAATCAATGCGCTCGCGTGCAGTGTATTTACCTTTTTTGTGCTGAGAATCTATACGCTTTTCACCGCCACCAAGAGCAGCTTTTTCACGCATAGCAATTAATTTGTTAATCTTTGATTGAATCTGCATTATAATTATTTTAAACTAGCTAAAAGTCTATTTTTCCGCACAAAATTCTGTAAGCACTCCTCCTGTTGATTTTGGATGCAAAAAACCAATTTGTAAATCTTCTGCACCTTTCCGAGGCTGCTTATCAATAAGTTTTACTCCATTTCTTTCAACCTCTCGCAAAGATTCCTCTACATTATCCACAGCAAAAGCGATGTGATGTACACCTTGTCCTTTCTTCTCAATAAACCTTCCAATAGGACCTTCTACATCTGTAGATTCCAGCAACTCAATTTTGATATCTCCTATTTTAAAAAACGCCGTTCTTACTTTCTGATCTTCAACCTCTTCAATAGCATAACATTTAAGACCTAAAATATCTTCATAATACTTTATACTCTCTTCTAAGTTTTCAACTGCAATTCCAATATGTTCAATAGATTTTACTTTCATAAATGCAATTTTTATATATAATCGTTATCAAAAACAGACCGCTGTTTTTTATTTCACAAAGGTAATATTTATTGTTATTTAAAAAACAACACTATTGTCATTTATTCAAAATTAACGTTTTTGAAACAACAAGCCTGAAATCAAAAAAATATTTTCTTTTTTACTAAGATACATAATTATATCTATATTTTTCATTTCTTTGCGCATTATTTAAAACCATTCTAAATTATTATGAAAGATAAAAAAACCTGTATAAATATTTGTCGCCCAATTCTAAAGGTATTTGCTTGGATGCAAACGAAGAAAAATCGCATGTTTTAGAAAAAATTA
This sequence comes from Bacteroidales bacterium, assembly GCA_021157585.1. NCBI lineage: Bacteria > Pseudomonadati > Bacteroidota > Bacteroidia > Bacteroidales > Bacteroidales bacterium. The sequence continues at coordinate 34,729 of JAGGWH010000127.1, forward strand.
GTCAGAGACGAAACGATACTGAAGATTACTATGGTGGTTTTGCTTTTTAAAATGGATTTGAGCTAAAACCTTCTCTTAAATACCATAGTATAGAGATTAAGCCAACTCATTTTCCCTTATAATTATAAATTTATATTTCTTTTTCCCATTTTTAAATATTTTGCATCTAATAAGGTTCTTTATAAAAAAGGCTTAAATTTGCGCGTTTGTTGCCCCCATAGTTCAAGGGATAGAACAAGTGTTTCCTAAACACTAGATACAAGTTCGAGTCTTGTTGGGGGTAC
>JAGGWH010000128.1 GCA_021157585.1 Bacteroidales bacterium
AAGTTTTTATAGATTTCATCCTTTCTTTTTTCTGATATTTTTCCATTGGTTTCTATTGCTTCATAAATTAAAGCTTTTAACCAATTTGCTTGTGAATTTGCAAATTCCTTTAAATATTCTTTTGCATTTTCTTTCATAATTCTTCCTTTTTAATATTTTACCCTTACCTCACCATTCATCAATTTCGGCAACAAGATATCCCGCAATTTTTCAAGGGTGCGGATTTGTAGTTTGTTTTTAAGAATTTTATCAAAAAATGGAGAAATAATATTATTAAACTTCTTTATTTGTCCTTTACTAGGGAAACTAAAAGTTAAATATTTTATACAAGAACTGGCGTGCAAAATTACTGTTCCAGATGCATGAGATTTAATCAACTCCTGAATATCTTTAGATTTAAAAAGTAAGTATTTTAATCCCAAACTATTATATAACGGGTTATTAGAATAAATTTTTCTAATTCCTGATGAATAAGCACCTTTTAGACCAAAAGTCATTCTTCCTACAGTTCCGTCAAAAGACATAAGCAAATCTTTTTCATTGCAAACTTTCAATGCTAATTCTTTTTTTATAAAAACATTTCCCTTTAAATTAAACATATCCCCAACTCTAATAAATCTAATATTATTTAACTCTTCATCCGCTAGATAATTTTTACTACCAGGTTCAAACCCTTTTTCAAAGACATAAATTTCTTTTAACGGTCTCTCCTCCCAATCCTCCCGAGCCTCTTCCACACCTGTCTGCGTGCGGTCACGCACAGGCAGAAACCACTGCCTAAAAAGCGTTTCTGCCATTTGTTCAAGGGTTTTGTTTTGGCGGTGGAGCAGGTCTATTTTGTCGTCCAAACTGCTTAATACTTCGGCTATGGCTTTTTGTTCGGGAAGTGGGGGGATATCTGTTTCTAAATTTTCAAAATCACCTTTATTTATAATTGGGACAGCAGTTCCATCACCACCATAAATTCTCAATATTTCATACATCGCAACTAATCTGTAATACAGAAAATCCCTTGAAACAATTTGTGTATTTGGGACAATTGAATTTATTTGTTGGTTAGTTATTGCTTCAATATCATTCATCACAACTTTACCCATATCAGAACCAATGCAGGTAACAAGAATTGAATCTTTTGGTAAAACTTTATTTCGTAGCTTTTTAATGCCATTCTCTGAGAGTTTTCTATCGCTATTGCTGGCTTTTCTTCTATAATTTTTATAGTCTGAAGGTGTAATAAATGGCATTACATTTCCCCAATCTTCTGGATATTTTTTTGATGGGGTTTTACCAGTTATTACAGTTCCTAAATCTCCCAACTTAACTTCTTTCCGCTCACTCATCACCGCCTCCGTTTTTACCTGCCTGTCCTGCGGACGCAGGCAGGTCATTCAACATTTCAACAGAGGTATTTTCTACCAAAATTTTCATCTGCTGTATGGCGATTTGGTTTAGCTTTTTAAGGCGTAGGCTTTGTTCGTAGCCTTCGTTAATAAAAACTGCATTCAGGTTTTCAAGATTTACCAGACAAACCAATTGACTTACATTGGCATAATCACGGATATTACCTTTTTTATCTGGGTTTTCTTCTCGCCATTTCTTTGCGGTTTTTCCAAACAGAGCCATATTCAATACATCGGCTTCGTTGGCATAAACAAAACTTGTCTGCGTAGGAGTAAGATTTTCGGGTATCAGATTTTCTTTTACTGCATCGGTATGGATTCGGTAGTTAATTTTTGTAAGTTGTCTCTTTACATCCCATTCCAATTCCTTAGCTTCTGCTATTTTTAAGCGTTGAAATTCTTTAATCAGATAAAGTTCAAACTCAACAGAAATCCAGCTGGCAAATTTAAAAGCAATATCTTTATGTGCATAAGTTCCGCCATATCTACCCGATTTAACGATAAAACCCTTGGCATTTGTTGTTTCAGCCCATTTTTTAGCTGAAAGCGTAAAAGCATTTAAACCGGCTTGCTTTCTAAACCCCTCGAATTCGAGGGGTTTAAAATCGGGGTTATAAAGCGACTCCCAAATTCCTAAAAATTCAATTGTATTTCTATTCCGCATCCAATTACCAATAACCGCACTTGGGTCATCAGATTTATGTTTTGCAATATCCGTTAACGAGATAAAGTCCTGTTCTTTTGTATAAAAAACAGTTATTTCGTGTCCTTTAACTTCAATCTTTTTGTTTTTCTTACTCATCTTTCAACTCGATTTTAGCAAGGTTTTCGGCAATGCGTTTATTTAAAACAGCTTCTTCTTTTAACTGTTCTTCAAATTCAGCTTTTAGTTTTAAAAAACGTTCATTAAAATTAAAATCATCCTCTTCGTCAGCCAAACCGACATATCTTCCGGGAGTTAAAACATAGTCCAATTCTTTTACTCGCTCAATACTTGCCGAATTGCAAAAGCCTTTTATGTCCTCATAATTTCCATCAGGGTTTCGCCAATTGTGGTATGTGTCTGCAATTTTTTGTATATCTTCTTTTGAAAGTTCACGAGTTCTACGGTTTATGAGATGCCCCATATTTCGAGCATCAATAAAAAGTATTTCACCATTGCGAGTGGTTTTGGTTCTTCTGACAAACCAAAGTGAAGCGGGAATTTGGGTGTTTAGGAATAGTTTAGCAGGCAAATTGACAATACAAT
>JAGGWH010000129.1 GCA_021157585.1 Bacteroidales bacterium
ACGATCCTTTTGTTATTGATTTACCTTGGCTTTTTAGAAAAATACTGGTTAATTTAATTATCGTTCCTTTCCGTGCGCCCAAATCGACTAAGCTTTATCAGCAATTATGGGAAAAAGAAGGTTCTCCCTTACTGACTAATAGCGTTAAATTAAAAGAAAAGCTATCAGCAAAAATGGGTAATGAATATGATGTTTTTGTAGCTATGCGCTACGGAAATCCATCTATTGATAAAGCTTTAGAGGAAATTTCAAAAGCTAATTTTACTAAACTTATAGTGCTTCCTTTATTTCCGCATTATGCTGCTTCAACAACACAAACGGCTATTGAAGCCGTTAAAAGCAGAGCTAAAAAATTTCCTCAAATTCCCGAAATTCAGTTTATAGAACAGTTTTACAATCATCCTGATTTTTTAAAAGCTTGGAAAGCAAGAGCTGCTAAATATAAGTTTGAAGATTTTGATCATGTCGTTTTTTCTTATCACGGTTTGCCCTTATCGCATATTCAAAAATCTCATCCCGAACAGCCTATCTCTAGCTGTACTTGCGATATTGAAATGCCGACTTACGGTAAAAAGTGTTATAAAGCCACTGTTTATGATACTACCCGATTACTAATAAAGGAATTTGGTTTAAAGAAAGATCAATATTCTGTAAGTTTTCAATCGCGCTTGAATAAAAATTGGTTAAGCCCTTTTACAGATAAACTTTTATTAGAATTAGCTAAACAAGGGAAGAAGAAAGTGCTTTTATTTGCTCCTGCTTTTGTTGCAGATTGTTTGGAAACGAAAGTAGAATTAGGAATTGAATATACTCAACTATTTCGAGAAGCCGGTGGAGAAAAGTTGGAACTTGTTGAAAGTCTGAATGACACTGATGCTTGGGTTGATGCTTTGGATTCTATTATAAAAGATTGAAAGCAGCTTAAATAATTAAACCCTGCCAAATAAAATTTGGCAGGGTTTGTATTTTAATAAATATTATTTCCTAGAAAAGATAATTCAAGCCAATATACATTCCGGAGCTGCCATCTCTATCATCAGCAGCCATACCGTAATCTACACTGATAATAAAGTTTTGGTTCATCACAATTTTTAAACCGGCACCATATCCTATATGTAATGCTTCCGATCCAATATCAAAATAATCAGCAGTTGCAATTCCTGTTGGAACTGTCACCGGTATTAAATCAATTGCTTTACCTACATCAAAGAATCCGTTAATTCCAATATAAAAATTCTGGTTCATCATTTTAAATTTAACAGCTTTAAAACGAGCCTCAAAATTTCCGTAAGCAATACCATCACCAACAACACGATTACGCAGTACACCACGGATACTTTTGCTACCACCTAAGCCTTCGGAGAAAGCAGAACGATTAGCAGCAATAATCATCATATTCTCAGTGTACCAAGGGGCTTCCCCTGCAATATTATCTTGATAACCTATACGATAAGCAAAGGTTAAACGGTTTTTTATTACTGTGAAATACTGACGATGTGTAATATAAAACTTCACAAATCCCTCATCTGCACTACCTAAAAAGCCGGGAGCATAAAAGAAACCTGCTTCTGTCCATATTCCTCTATTAGGGTTGGATCGGTTATCACGAGAATCGTAAGTTAATCCCGCTTTTAAGCTTACCATTGAACCACCTTCGGCATCAGCAGTTGGGATTAATCCCCAAGCCATATAGTTTTCATATAAGCCGGGAGTGGTATTTAAATCTGGTAGATAATCTGGGTCGGATGGATCTACACCATCATTATATTTATCTATATCTACTGAACCGATATCAAAATTATAATAGCCTATTCCAGCAGACCATTGCAGTTTACCAAGGCCTAAACCGCCAACAAAATCGGCAGTAGTACGGAATAAATTACGCTTATGTTTATAAATCATCCGGCTTAAATAAGCAGGATCATCTTGATCTTCCCATTCTGCATTATAGACAGATTCATAACCATTAAAGCCATAAAATGCAGCTAAATCATCGGGCAAATAGCCTAAGTCGAAATTTATTCTAACGCCTTTTATTAACTGATCGCCTTCGTAGGCAAAGCGGAAAATACTTCCTCCTTTTGTAAATTTAGAAGCCTCTATATAAAACATATGATTGTATTCCGGATAGCGGCTGCCATCGCCATAATTGTAGATGCTAGATAAAGCACCGTATTGAAAACCCATATCGCTATCGAAAGAAACCACAGGCAGTGCGCCTACGTTCCATCCGGTTTTAATTTCTTCGGCTTTCTTATTTTCAGATTTTTCTTTTACTTCTTCCTGTGCTAAAGCATTTGTTGAAAATGCTATAAAAAGCATCAAGATAAACAAGTTATAAACTTTTTTCATGTTTTAGAATTTAAATTTATTTTAGTTTCTGATTGTTTTTATGTCGCTCGCTATCGCGATTTGTTTTCTTCTCAATATTCTTTTTAAAAGCTGTTGTTAAATCTATTCCCGTTTGATTTGCCATACATATCAAAACAAATAATACATCAGCCATTTCATCGGCAAGATTTACTTCTTTGTCGCTTTCTTTAAAAGATTGTTCTCCGTAAGTTCGACTAATAATACGTGCCATTTCTCCAACTTCTTCACTTAAAATGACCATATTGGTAAGCTCATTAAAGTAACGAACGCCGTTTCTTTTAATCCATTGATCTACTGCATCTTGAGCTTCTTTAATATGCATTATTATTAAATTAACTTTTAACGAAAGTAAAACATTCATTCAATTTTTCCAAAAAAATACTTTATTCAGTACTATTAATTGAAGATCTATCTCTATTTCCAATAGTTTGTATTTTTTAAAAATACAAGATTTTGTCAAAATATGTAAATAAATACATATAAAAATTTGTATTTTTGTGCTCTTAAAAAAATATAGAAAATGCAAGTTGTATCTGTAAATATTTCGGAGAAGAAAGGGACAATAAAAGTTCCTGTTGAAACTATTAAATTAACCTATACGGGTGTTGATAAAGATGCCCATGCAGGAAAATGGCACAGACAAGTTAGTCTTTTAGCAAAGGAAAGTAATGAGAAATTTTCTCGTGCAGTTAAGCGTAATGTTGCCTATGGCGAATTTGCTGAAAATATAACTACCGAAGGTATTGTATTGTACAAAACCGTTCCGGGCGATCGTTTAATAATTGGCGAAACAGAGTTGGAAATAACACAAATTGGTAAGAAATGTCATGGTGATAATTGTGCTATTTTCCGAGAAATAGGTTCTTGTGTAATGCCAAAAGAAGGTATTTTTGCTCGCGTAATCAAAAAGGGGATTATCCGTGCCGGTGATAAAATACAGTATATTCCCAAAAGTGCTTAAACTTAATTTTAAGACTATAATTTCCTATTTTTGCATTCTATATCGTTCTGCTTTCAGTAATTGTATTCAAATACATAAAATTAAATTTAGTGGTATACAATTTTAAGAAATTCAAGAACGATTGAGTATAAATTTGAACTAATATTTATGAAATTAAAAATTTTATCCGTTAGTCTGGCGACTGAAAGAGGACGCAAATATAGCGTAGAGAAAATAGATTTAAATAAAAGCGGTGTAATTGGAGACGTACATGCAAATACAATTAGAGCGGTAAGCCTTATAGATCAGTCACATATTGAGGCTTTTAGAAAAATTACATCAAGTCGCACTACAGAAACGGGCGAGTTTGCAGAAAATATTAGAGTAGAAGGTTTGGGTGATACGAAGGTAAAAGCATTTGATCGTTTTGAAGGCAATGGAGTTGTTTTGGAAGTAGGGCAAGTAGGCAAGCCTTTTCATTCTTCTTTTAGCGAAATAGGACATTACGTTATGCCACGAGTAGGTGTTTTTATGCGAGTTCTTGAGGGGGGAGTATTACAAGCAGGAGATGAACTCACTTACGTTCCTAAAATATTTAATGCTAAGATAATTACGCTTAGCGATCGCGCCAGCAAAGGTATTTATGAAGATAGAAGCGGCCAAATAATTGTAGATAAGCTTCGGTCTTTTTTCGAAAAAACAGCTTGGGATTTATCTATTGATAAACAAATTATCCCCGACAGTCGTGAGGAATTACAATCTCAAATTGATGACGCAACACAAAATAATTACGATTTAATTTTTACCACAGGTGGAACAGGTATTGGTTCTCGCGATATTACTCTTTCGGTAGTTAAGCCATTGTTAGAACATGAAATTCCCGGAATTATGGAATTTATTCGCATGAAATATGGAAGCTTAAAACCAAATGCATTACTCAGCGGAGGCGTTGCGGGAACTATAGGATCTTCTATTGTTTATACATTGCCCGGTAGTACAAAAGCCGTTACCGAGTATATGCAAGAAATTCTTACTACCCTTAAACACTTGATTTTTATGAAAGCCGATATGGATGTTCATTAAAATATCAAGGAAGTGTTAAACAAATAAAAACTTTCGGCTAAAACGTCCGATTTAAAGATTTTGGCTTTTAATTTGTTTGAATACATCTAAAGTAGCATAGATTGCCTATTTTACTTATTTTTGCATAGATATCAACTCGATTATTGAATGAGAAAACATACAGAACCCGTTTCCGCCGAAAAACTTGCTGAGACTGTTATTTTTGGAATACTTGAAAAAAAAGGTTTAGAAATAACTAAAATTGACTTTTCAGAAATGCCCAATTCTATAAGTGAGTATTTTATTATTTGTCACGGTAGTTCTTCTTCGCAGGTAGATGCAATAGCTGATAGTGTTGTAGAACAGGCTTTTAAGCAGCTTGGCGAAAAACCGGCTTTTACCGAGGGTAGAGAAAATAAAGAATGGATTTTGATTGATTTTGTTGATGTAGTAGTGCATATTTTTCAGGAACCTATACGTAGATTCTACAATATTGAAGGGCTGTGGGCTGATGCTAAAATAGAAACTATCAGTATTACACAGTAACAAATTATTTATTAAACAGACAGAATGGCAGAACAAGAAAATAAAACTCCAAAAATGGATAAGAAAAAATCCACATTAGGCTCAAATCCTCTTAAATCTAAAGGGAAGTTTAACTTTTATTGGATTTATGGAATCTTAGCCGTTATTTTTATCGGATTACAATTTATTGGAGGTAACGACACTTCCAAAGAAACTAATTGGGGAGAGTTGAGAAATATGCTTCAAAATGAAGCTGTTGAAAAACTATCATTGGTTAACAAAGAAATTGCAGAAATATACATTAAGAAAGATAAGCTGCACGAATACACCGATAAGGATTCTAATAATTCTACAAGCACAAATTTTGCAGGTTCTTCTCCCGATTTTTATTATCAAATAGGATCGGTAGAAACATTTGAGCAACGCGTTCAGGAAGCTCAAAAAAACGTAAGTAACCCTGTATATATCACTAATGAAACACGTCAAGACTGGGGAAAAGATATTTTTGGTTGGGTTTTCCCGATTATTTTATTGGTTGGCGTTTGGTTCTTCATCATGAGGATGATGAGTAAAGGTGGAGCAGGTGGAGGTCAAATCTTCAATATAGGAAAATCTAAAGCACAACTGTTTGATAAAGAATCTGCTGTTAATGTTAATTTCAATGATGTTGCAGGTTTGGAAGAAGCAAAAGTTGAGGTGATGGAAATTGTAGATTTCCTTAAAAGCCCTAAAAAATATACCGATTTGGGAGGTAAAATTCCTAAAGGTGCTTTGCTTGTAGGCCCTCCGGGTACAGGTAAAACTCTTTTAGCAAAAGCCGTTGCGGGAGAAGCAAAGGTACCGTTTTTCTCTCTTTCAGGATCGGATTTTGTAGAAATGTTTGTGGGTGTTGGAGCATCACGAGTTCGTGATTTATTTAAACAAGCAAAAGAAAAAGCACCTTGTATTATTTTTATTGATGAGATTGACGCAATTGGTCGTGCTCGTGGTAAGAACGCAATGACAGGTGGTAATGACGAAAGGGAAAATACGCTAAATCAGTTACTTACAGAGATGGACGGCTTTGGAAGTAATGCCGGTGTAATTATTTTAGCTGCTACTAATCGTGCTGATGTCTTGGATAAAGCATTGTTGCGTGCAGGTCGTTTTGACAGACAAATTCTTGTAGAACTTCCGGATTTAATAGAACGTAAAGCTATTTTTGAGGTTCATATGAAACCTCTTACTGTTGGTAAAAATGTTGACCCCAACCTATTGTCAAGACAAACACCTGGTTTTTCAGGTGCTGATATTGCCAATGTTTGTAACGAAGCAGCACTTATTGCAGCTCGTAAAGAAAAGAAGGAAGTTGGAAAACAAGATTTTTATGATGCAATAGATCGTATAATTGGAGGATTAGAAAAGCGAAATAAAATAATTTCTAAACAGGAAAAAGAAGTTATTGCTTACCATGAATCGGGGCATGCCTCTGTTAGCTGGTTACTTGAGCATGCGCATCCTCTGGTAAAAGTTACAATTGTTCCTCGTGGAAAAGCTCTTGGTGCAGCCTGGTATTTACCGGAAGAAAGACAAATAACTACTTTTGAACAAATGTTTGACGAAATGATTGCCACTCTTGGTGGTAGAGCAGCCGAACAAGTAATTTTTAATAAGGTTTCAACCGGTGCATTAAACGATCTTGAAAAAGTAACACGTCAGGCTTTTAATATGGTGGCATATTTTGGTTTTAATGAAAAAATAGGAAATATATCATATTACGATTCTACCGGACAACAGGAATATCAATTTAATAAGCCGTTTAGCGAGAAAACAGCCGAAACTATTGATAGTGAAGTAAAGAAATTATCAGAAAAGGCTTATGCCGAAGCAATCAGAATCCTTGAGGATAATAAAGAAGGATTGCATAAATTGGCTAAAGTTTTAATAGAAAAAGAAGTAATTTTTCGCGAAGATCTTGTGGATGTGTTTGGAGAGCGTCCTTGGGATGAAGGCAAAGAACACTTTAGCTTACAAGAAGATAATAATGAACAGGAAGAAACGCCAAAAGAAAAAATAGAATTAGAAGCACCAAAAGAAAAAACAGAAAAGCCTAAAGAAGATTCTTCTTCCGAAGCTGCAAGCGAGTAAAAATCCTAATTATTATGGACGAAACAACTTCACGCGAAAAGGTATTAAAAAGCATTAGAAATTCCATTTTGGGAAAGACTCCAAACCCGTATGCTAACGTTGATTTTGAATCAAAAATCTATGGTGAACTTGATGAATCTTTAGCTTTAAATTTTGCACAAGAATTTACTAATTTGGGAGGTAAGTTTATTTATTGTGAAGATGAGGAGGATTTAAAAATAGTCTTGAAAAATTTCTTTTCCGGTGAAGATGTCCAGCCTTTGTTTTGTAGCGAAGCGCACTTAAAAACATTACTTAGTAACTTAGAAGTTCCTTTTATCGATAAAGCAGAAGATTTTAAGACATTATATAGTGCTTTTACTTCTTGCGAATTTCTTATTGCACGTTTTGGCTCCGTTATGGTTTCTTCCGGTCTTTCATCAGGCAGAAGGCTTAATTTCTTTCCCGAAAAACATTTGATAGTTGCATATGCCTCGCAATTAGTTCCTGAAACTAAAGATGCTTTGGTTAGTATGCGCGAAAAATACGATGGAAACCTGCCAAGTATGATTACTCAAATTAGTGGAGCTAGTCGTACAGCTGATATTGAAAAAACATTAGTGATGGGTATGCATGGACCAAAAGAAATTTATGTTTTCTTTGTTGACGATATCGTTGAATAAATAAATATGTTTAAAACTATTTTAACACGTGCCCTTTCAGGTGCCGTATTTGTTGCAATAATAATTGGATCTATATTTTGGAGTCCTATTGCTTTAGCTGTTATATTGCTCGTACTTACCGGTCTTGGTCTGTATGAATTTTACAAATTATTTATAAAAGCGGGAGTTATTAAAAAAACATATAGTGGACTTGTATTAGGACTTGTAGTTTATAGCTTGATAACGGCAATTGCTTTTTCTTGGTTAAATCCATTTGTAATTCTTGGTATTTTTCCTCTAATTTTTCTTTTTTTTGTTTTTGAATTATATAAAAAGAATGATCAACCATTTAGTCAAATAGCCTATCAACTATTAGGAACAATATATATTGCTATTCCGTTTTCGCTTTATCATTTTGTACATCAATATCCAGTAGGAGGAGAAGCTGATTTTGAGCCTTGGTTATTATCAGGGATATTTTTTCTGATCTGGACTAACGATACTTTTGCTTTTCTATTTGGAATTTCTTTTGGTAAACACCCTTTGTTTAAACGCATTTCACCTAAGAAATCTTGGGAAGGTACAATAGGAGGAGGACTATCAACTTTTGGGATGGCTTGGCTACTTGGAGTATACACTAATACTATAGATTTGAACAGCTGGATTATTATTGCAGCTATTGTGGTTCCTTCTGCAATTTTTGGTGATTTAGTTGAATCTATGCTTAAGCGTAGCATTAATGTTAAAGATAGCGGAAACATTATGCCGGGACATGGAGGAGTTTTAGATCGCTTTGATGCTGCTAATTTCGCATTGCCTTTTGTCGTTTTTTTTCTATATTTGCTGATGTAAATTGAAGGTATCTGGGGTTAAATTATTGTTTTTAGTTTAAAAAATAAAAATTAAATAATTTATCTTAGTTACTGCTAATTTAAAACACTGCCAATGAAACTTCATAAAGAAGGTTATGTTACTGCTATTGTAGCTTTTATATTGTTTTTCTGCTTAACAGCAGGTCTTATTCTTGTTTTACCTTCTATTATTTGGTTGCAAGTATTGATTGCCCTGATATTTGCCATTATTTATTTTCGTACTGTTTATTTTTTCCGTGTTCCAAAGCGTCAGTTTATTCGTGATGAGCATGCTATTTTGGCTCCCGCTGATGGTGAGATAGTTGCTATTGAGGAAGTGTTTGAAGAAGAATTTTTAAAACTAAAATGCATACAGATTTCTGTTTTTATGTCTCCTTCCGACATTCATATTAACTGGATGCCTGCTTCTGGTCTTATAGAGTATTTTAAACATCATTCAGGAAAACATATGGTAGCTTGGCATCCTAAATCATCTACTCTTAACGAACGTACAAGTATTGGGGTTCAATTAGAAAACGGCGCAAAAATCCTTGTTCGTCAGATTGCCGGTGCTATGGCTCGAAGAATTGTTTGTTATGCTAAAGTTGGAGAAAGTTTGAATCAGAGTGAAGAAATAGGATTTATTAAATTTGGCTCTCGTGTTGATGTATTTCTTCCCCTTGGGACAGAAATTAGTGTTGCTTTAAAAGATTTGGTTGTCGGTGGACGAACGACTTTAGCAAAAATTTAGTGCACTTTCCGTATGTATTTTATGAAATTTCAAATTGTATTTGAAATTTTACTTATGCCTTCTTCATATTTATTTTAATAAATATCGTAATTTTAGCCTTTAAATAAGTAAAAAATATATCTATGAATAAAACTGTTTTAATCTTCTGGCCCAAGAGTGGTAATGTTGAGAATGCTGCTAATATGATTGCAAAAGAATATAATGATATTGACATTATACCATTAAACGAAGTAACTGATGACGTCTTGGTTAAATATGATAATTTTGTTGTTGGCGGTTCTTCATTAGGAGCAGAAACGTGGGAAGGAACAAAAAGTGAGAGTCCTTGGAATATTTTCTTTGCAGCTTTACAAAAACATGATTTTGTAACTAAAAAAGTGGCTCTATTCGGTTTAGGCGACCAGGTTTTGTGGCCATCTAATTTTGTGGATGGCTTAAGAATTATTTACGATGCATTTACCGAAGCCGGTGCTCAGTTAATGGGAAAATGGTCAACAGAAGGATACGACTTTACGGATTCAAAAGCTGTAAATGGAGATTATTTTGTTGGGCTGGCTTTAGATGAAGATCAACAAGATGACATTAGCGAAGAGCGCATTAAAGCTTGGGTAAAACAAATAAAAGAAGAGTTCTAAGCTCTCTTTCTAATAAAAAAAATAGTCTGAGTATTTTGTTAATACTCAGACTTTTATATTTTCCTAACTTAGTACTTATGGTAAAAAATATCATTTTCGACTTTGGCGGTGTTATTTACAATATCGATCACTTAAAAACCAAAGAGGCATTTCTTAAATTAGGAATTAAAGACTTTGATGAGCTCTACGGACATGCTGTACAAACTCAATTATTTGAAGACTTTGAGATTGGAAAAATTTCACCATTTGTTTTTAGGAATACTATTCGAGAACATCTTCCTGAAAATACTTCCGATAAAAAAATTGATCAGGCTTGGAATGCGCTTTTAGTGGGTTTTGTAACGGAAAGATTAGAGTTGTTAGAAAAAGTCGGGAAGCATTATTGCACTTTCTTGCTTAGTAATACTAATCAGATTCATTATCAGCAATATATGCGCGAATTGAAAATGCAAAATCGTTTTCGAAATTTTTTAGCAGCTTTTGATAAACTGTATTTTTCACATCAAGTTGGAATGAGAAAACCCGATGAGCGAATTTTTAATTTTTTAATTCAAGATAATTTAATTAAAGCCGAGGAAACTGTTTTTATTGACGATTACGACATAAATATTTCGGCGGCAAATAGTGTTGGACTCAGAGGATTGTGGCTAAAGCCCGGACAGGATCTATTCGATATCTTTACCCAAGATGGTTATTTAATAGATTAAGATGTTTCGTGTTTATTTGCTTTTTTATCTTCTGCCATCATTCGGTAAATAGTAGATTTACCTATCTGTAGTCGGTTGGCAACATTAGGAATATCATTATCATATTTTTTTAAAAAAATCTTTACAATTTGCATATCGTATTCTTTTAAAGTCATTTCTTTTAAGAATAAATCATCCATCCTATCTGCCGAATTAAAATGTATATCCGATTCTTTAATAGTTAATCCGTTTGATAATACAATTGCTAGCTCTATAATAGACTGAAGTTCACGTATGTTACCGGGGAAATGATAGCTGTTTAATTTATAGATTGCTTCCGGACTTAGCTCTTTTGGTGCTACGTTATTTTCTTTTGAGAAATGTTTTATAAAATATTGGCTTAATAAAATTATATCGCTGCCTCTATCGCGAAGCGGTGGAATTTCAATAGGAAGACCCAATAATCTATAATATAAATCTTCTCTAAAATTTCCTTTTTTAACTTCTTGCGATAAATTTTTATTGGTGGCTGTTATTACTCTGCAATCTACTTTTTTTACTTTATTACTCCCTAATCTTGAAAATTCTCCATCTTGTAATACTCTTAAAAGCTTAGTTTGCATATTTATGTCCATATCGCCAATTTCATCTAAAAATAGTGTTCCGAGATGAGCCTCTTCAAATTTTCCGTTTTTTGACTGATTTGCACCCGTAAAAGCTCCTTTGTCATATCCGAAAAGTTCACTTTCTATTAGTTCTTTAGGAATAGCTGAGACATTTATTGCCACTAAATTTTGGTTTTTGCGTTTTGAATTATAATGGATAGATTTTGCTACTAACTCTTTTCCTGTCCCGGTTTCTCCGGTAATTGAAACGGTAATATTACTTCTAACTGCCTTCTCCATCAATTCAAAAACGTGTAGGATGGCAGAACTTTTTCCTTTTATTAAATTGCTAAAGCGATATTTCTTTCTTATTTCTTGTTCAAGAGATAGAACCTTTCGTTCTAACATCACTTTTTCATGGATATTAGACATTACCTTACGAAGCTTTTTAATCATATCGTCAGATTTAACCATATAATTATAAGCACCGTCTCTCATTAAATTCAGAGCAGTAAGAACATCTTGTTGACCCGAAACAACTAGGACAGGTATATTTGGATCAAAGGCTATAATTTTCTGTAATATTTCGGCACCTGTAGTGTCGGGTAATAAATAATCTAAGGTAACAGCATCAGGAGTTTCGTTAAGATGCTTCAAAAAGCTTTCGCCATTGTAAAATGTTTCGACTTCGTAATCGGGATTCATTTCCAATTCATAAGCCATTCTACGGGCTAATATTTTATCATCTTCAACAATAAATATTTTAAAAGTACTCATAGACTTTTTATGTTAATTCTAAATTAGGGAAAAATTAATTCTTATTTTTTTTGCGTTTAACTAATTATATTTACGTGTCTTAGAATTAGAAGTAAAATAAAAAGTATTTTGAATTCTAATTTTAAGAATTATAAACTGATACGTATCAAAGAACATAAAGGTTCTGTTTTTGATAAAAAAGCAGTATTTTTGACACGGCAATAAAGATATATACATCTTAAATTTTTTAATTAATATGCCCATTCTAGAAAATTATTCGGCAGGAAAGCAATTCTTTGCTCTTCTTCTTATTTTATTAGCATCATTTTTTATACTCACTCCCTTTGGGATATTAATTGCTGTTCCTTTTATAGATGGAAATATTTTTACAGCTATGGGGAATATGGAGCTTGCTAAGACGCCTCAAGATATAGCCTTGCTTAAATATTTTCAAATTATTAGTCAGATTGCTATTTTTATTGCCTCCAGCTTCTTTTTCGCTTTATTGGTGAATAAGAGACCGCTATCTTTTTTTACTTTGAATAAGAGCCCTAAAATAAACTTGATAGTGATTGCTATAGTAATTGGATTTGTGAGCTCCCCTTTTTTGAATTGGGTAATGGAATTAAACTATAGACTTCATCTTCCATCGGCTTTTGCTTCTTTAGAAAATTGGATGCGCCAAATGGAAATTGATGCTACTAAATTAACCGAGATATTTTTAAGCGGTAACGGATGGTCAACTTTGCTAGTCAATTTATTGATGATGTCTGTTTTAGCGGGTTTAGGCGAAGAATTACTCTTAAGAGGCATCGTGCAGCCACTTTTTATACGAATAACTAAAAATGCTCATTTAGGGATATGGTTGGCAGCTGCTTTATTTAGTTTAATGCATTTCCAATTTTTTGGATTTATTCCCCGCATGCTTTTAGGAGCTTTATTTGGTTACTACTATTATTGGTCGCGTAATTTATGGATTCCAATTATTGCACATATTTTAAACAATGGAGTTATAGTGGTCTATGCTTTTTTTAGTGGTACTACTGAGATAGCACCTAATATGGACGAGTTTAATGCTGATAACCCTATTACATTGTTTACAATTTTAAGTATTTTATTAAGTATCTTTTTAAGTATTGCAGGTTTATGGTTTTTTTATAGCGAAAGAGTAAAGGATAGGGTTTAATATTTGGATAACAATATTATAAATGCAGTATTCTTTTGTTGCATAATAGCTAATTATAATTTTTGCTCCGAATATTTGTCAAGCACATTTTCTAAATACTGTCGCTGTGCATTTTCTTAAGGTGGCTTTAAATGTTTTACGTGAAGAATACACTATCGATATTTCAAACTTCTCAAACGGGATTTATTTGTTGACTATCTACGCTGACAATCAACAGAAAACAATAAAAATTATTAAAAAGTAGATTTTTCATTCTATATTTTAAATGGGTATAAATAAAATAATAGATTAAAAGCAGTTGGGCTTGGATCTTTTATTTCATGGCTTTCAGAGTATATAAAAAAAGGCCACTCAATTTGAGTGGCCTTTTTATGTGTATAGAAATTGCTTCTATTTTTTTTCCTGTTCTTGAGTTACAGAGTAACTAACTTTAAACGCTCCTACTTTACGTAATTCTTGTTTAATATCGGTTACTATACCCATTTTAGTGTCCTTATCTACTTTTAAAGAAGTAATAAGAAATTTTCTATCTGCCTCATCTCTAGCTTCACGTTCTTTAGCAATAAATTCCGGAATAGCGTCGACGGAGCCAAAAGCATCATTTAGCTGAATACGTGTATTTGTTCCCAGTTTTGTTTGAACGGGTTCTCCAACATAAATAAAACTTACTAATGATTTCTTTTCCAGTTTTACTACTTCCTTAGCATCAGGTGCAGCTACTTTAACTAACAGCTCTGTTTCGCGCATTACTGTAGTAACCATGAAGAAAAATAAAAGCATAAAAATAATATCAGGCAAAGAGGCCGTTGATATACCGGGAGTATCTTTTCCTCCCTTTTTTTTGAATCTTGACATTTTTTCTCCTTCTTTAATTATTTACCACCGATATCCTCAGGTTCCGCCTCGGATACACGTGATGGAATTGCTTTATTAATTGCTTTCTTCTGATCCTCATTAATATCTGCATATTTCCTGCCAAACTTTTTCATAGATAGCTCATTTTTAAGTTCTGTAAAAGCTTGTGCTAGCTTATCCTGAACAGCAATATACATTTTATAAGATGTACCACGGTCATTTTTTAAAGATATAAGAGCTCTAGATCTATAAACCTTACCTAATAACTCTATTTCTTCTTCAAAAACTTCAGGAAAGTCTGTATTATCAGGAATATGAGGTGTAATAAACTCCTTGGTTTCATCCTTTAGAGTAGAAATATCACCTGGACGACCATTTATCAGTAAACGGTCACTTTTGTTTACTAACACATTCATCACATTCCTAGTTTTAAAATCTGGTGGTTTTGCAGAAGGGTCAGGTGGAGGAGGCAATTTACGACCAATACCTGTATCTACATCCATAGTTGTTGTAACCAGGAAAAAGATGAGTAGCAAGAAAGCTATATCAGCCATCGAGCTAGCATTTAATTCGGGTGTTTTTGCCGCCATAATCTTTTAGTTTTATTATTTAAAAAAGTTGGAAATACTAGCGTAAATAATTGCTAATACTGCCAATGCAAAAATAATGTATGTATAAATCAAACCTGCTCCAACCATTCTGGAAGTTTCAACAGTAATTTTCATTTTTTCCAATTGCATAGGAGTAAATGAATTATCTGCTAAAGCGTAAGCTGCAAACCAAAGGCCTACAATTACTACAAAACCGATAAGTGATTTTAAAGCTTCTTTTGGGTTAGCGAGGATTTGAATTATTGGGAAGATAATAGCGAATAGAGCAGATAATCCAAAGGCAATGTAAGCTACCCAGAAATATCCATCTAGAACACTATCTGAAAGTGCGTCTCCCTGATAAAAAACTACTATCTGATAAATCGCAGCAATAGCAATCAGGATAATTGATACACCTTTAAATATGTTTTTTAATAAATTATCCATATTAATTATTATTTACTTGATTTGTTATGAATAGCAAGGATATCTACAAATTCTATAGTGCTATCTTCCATATCGTTGACAATACTATCGATCTTAGCAACTAAATAGTTATAAAAGATTTGCAAAATAATAGCAACTATCAATCCGAAAACTGTTGTTAAAAGGGCTACTTGAATACCGCTGGCAACAACTGTTGCGGAAATATTACCGGCTGCTGCAATATCAGCAAAAGCACCAATCATACCGATTACCGTTCCCATGAAACCAAGCATAGGTGCAAGAGCAATAAATAAGGCAATCCAAGAAAGTCCTTTTTCTAAACGTCCCATCAGAACGCCACCAAAAGCAACAATAGATTTTTCAACAGCATCTAAGCCGTCATCGTATTTGTGCAAACCTTGCCAGAAAATACTTGCAACAGGTCCTTTAGTGTTTTTACATACTTCTTTAGCAGCATCAACACCACCATTTTGCAAAGCAGTTTCAACTTTATTTAATAATTTCTTAGTGTTGGTTGTAGAAAGATTCAAATAAATAATTCTTTCAACGGAAAGTGCCAAGCCAAAAATTAAGGCTAATAATACAACTCCCATAAATCCGGCACCACCAGTTATAAATTGTTCTTTAAGAATTTGGTGGAATCCTTTATTAACTTCAACCTCTTCTTCTAAAGTTGCTACTTCTTCTACAGCAACAGCTAGAGAATCTGCTTCAACAGCAGTCGAATCTACGGTTTGAGTTAACTCTTCAGTTTGCGCCTGAGCATCTTCTTGAGCTATAACCATATTGGTAAAACCAAAAGATAATAATCCGGCCAATGTTAAAAAAGCAATTAGTTTTTTCATAATAATCCAATTTATTTACAAAACTTCTATTTAATTTATTTTTATTTAGTTCAAAAAACTTGCGGAGAAAGAGGGATTCGAACCCTCGGTACACTTTTGGCGTACACACGCTTTCCAAGCGTGCACCTTAAGCCACTCGGTCATCTCTCCTTTTCTCCAACAGACAATAAAGTCTCTTAGCGGCGGCTAAAATACAAAAAATATAGTCGCAATAAAAAAATGGTATGAATTTTTTCTAATCCGAAGCGTCTTTAAATAATGTGAAAAAAATTATGCGCTAACTGAGTGCAGGTATAGTGTTTACTTATACAAATCATTTTTAACGATTTCTATCAAGCTTTAATCCATTATTGCCATAATTTAAATAATCATTTCCATTCAATTTATGTAACTTTGAAGCGTTTTTTAACCTAAAAAATTTATTATGAAAACTATTGATAATATCAATTTTAACGGGAAAAGTGCTATTGTTAGAGTTGACTTTAATGTTCCATTAAACGAGAAGCTTGAAATAACTGATGAAACTCGTATTAATGCTGCCATTCCAAGTATTAAAAAAATATTAGCAGATGGTGGGTCTGTTATTTTAATGTCGCATTTAGGACGCCCAAAAAATGGTCCGGAAGACAAATTCTCACTTAGACATTTAATACCTACACTTAATAAAAAGTTAAGTACTAATGTTTTATTTGCTTCTGATTGTATAGGAGAAGAAGCTAAGTCGCTTGCTGAAGGCTTAAAAGGCGGGCAGGTTTTACTTTTGGAAAACCTTAGGTTTTACAAAGAAGAAACAAAAGGTGATGATGCTTTTGCTGAAAAATTATCTCAATTAGCAGATATATATGTTAACGATGCCTTTGGTACCGCACATCGCGCACACGCTTCAACGACTATTATTGCTAAGTTTTTTCCTAAAGCTAAAGTCTTTGGCTATGTTATGGCAAACGAAATTGCCAGCATTAATAAAGTGTTAAATGATACTAATAAACCTTTTACCGCAATTCTTGGAGGAGCTAAAGTTTCGGATAAGATAGGTATTATAGAAAATTTACTTCAAAAAGTAGATAATCTTATTATTGGCGGAGGAATGATGTTTACCTTTATTAAGGCTATGAGCGGTGAAATAGGATCGTCATTAGTAGAAGAGGAGTTGTTAAATAAGGCCAACGATATTTTGTCGAAAGCAAAAACTTTAGGTGTATCTATACATATTCCTTCTGATGCAATTGTTGCCGATAATTTTAGCAATGATGCAAATATAAAAGAGGTTGCTTCTTTTGATATTGAGCAGGGATGGATGGGTCTTGATATTGGAACAAAGAGTCGTGAAAGTTTTAAAAAAGTAATTCTTAATTCGGCTACTATTTTATGGAATGGCCCTATGGGGGTTTTTGAAATGGAAAATTTTGCCGAAGGAACTAAAACAATTGCTATGGCTGTTGCCGGTGCTACCTCAAAAGGAGCATACAGTTTAATTGGTGGGGGCGATTCTGTTGCAGCTATAAATAAATACGACTTAGCTCAAAATGTTAGCTACGTTTCTACCGGAGGTGGAGCAATGTTAGAATTTATGGAAGGAAAAGTACTTCCGGGAATTAAAGCTATTTTAGATTAACCATAGCTGTTAGCCGTTAGCTAAAAACAAATAGCTAATGGCTAATGCCTTTTTTTCTTCGTAATCTTAGCATCTAAAGGATATTTTAGATTTTTGAATTTAAAAAGTTCACCTTTTACACTTCCAACAATAACTTCTGATTTAATCAGTATGGGAATACGGTTTTTATCGTCGGTTACCCATAAAAACATAGGGTAAGGATTATCGAAAACTTCGCCTTCAACTACCATAGGCTTAAATTTCATAGTCCTGAACTTTCCAAGACGAGTTTCGACTATTTCTTTACCTTCATAAATAATTACCGAAGTATAGAGTGAATCATCAAGATAAAAATCAATTGGGAAACTACCTCCGATAGGAACATTCGACATATCAAGCTTACGCGCAAAATAAAATGCCGAAACTAAATCTTGAACATTATCGCCTATTTCTATTTCTGTTTTTCTACTTATGGCTTTGTTATTTTTGTAATCAAACAGCACATCATCGTCTACAATATAACCGCCTTCATTAGTTCTTCGCGAAAATCTATAAGACCTAATGCTATCTGCATCAAACACACTCTCGAAACGATCCCTGACTTTAAAGAAAAAATCAAAAGAACCAATAGAATATCCTCGTCCAACGGCATAAGAAACAGCTTGCCCATTTATTTTTTCATCTGACGTATTAATTTTAAGAACAGCTTTGCCTGCATATAATTTACCTATTATGGGAGCATCATAATAAACAATAAAATTAAGCTCTTCGCCTGATTTATATGGTAATTGTTGAGCAGTAGATTGACTGGTAATTAAAATCAGCAGATAGAAAAAAAGATTGAAAATGTAAGACGTTATTGATTTCATATTAGTAGTATGCCAATTAATGTGCCAAAAATAACAAATAAAACTCCATAAAAGCCTTACATCATTTATTTAATGTCACTTCAATTTTCTAAGAAATATTATCTTTGCCAAATAAAAATAAAATCTAAACGTAAAAAATATGGCCAGTAAAATATCTTCAAAAATAGCCATGGAGTTGGAAGACAACTATGGTGCGCATAATTATCATCCATTACCCGTTGTTCTTGCAAAGGGCGAAGGAGCTTTGGTGTGGGATGCCGAAGGAAAGAAATATTATGATTTTTTATCTGCGTATTCAGCTGTAAATCAGGGGCATTGCCACCCAAAGATTATTGGTGCTCTGAAAGATCAAGCCGATATACTTACATTGACTTCTCGTGCATTTTTTAATGATGTATTAGGGGAATATGAAAAATATATTACAGAGTATTTTGGTTATGATAAAGTTTTACCAATGAATACCGGTGCCGAAGCTGATGAAACAGCTTTGAAGTTAGCACGAAAATGGGGTTATGAAAAGAAAGGGATTCCTGAAAATCAGGCTAAAATTATTGTTTGTGCCAATAACTTTCACGGAAGAACAATTACCATTATTTCTATGTCTACTGATCCGGATGCATACAAAGGCTTTGGCCCTTATACTCCCGGCTTTGTTACCGTTCCTTATAACGACATAGATGCTTTGAATAAAGAACTTGAAGATCCAAATGTTGCAGCATTTCTTGTTGAACCTATTCAGGGCGAAGCCGGTGTTTATGTTCCTGAAGAAGGATATCTAAAAAAAGCTTTTGATGCCTGTAAAGCCAAGAATGTGCTTTTTATTGCCGATGAAGTTCAAACTGGTATTGCTCGTACAGGAAAACTTTTGGCTTGTGATCACGAAAATGTAAAACCTGATATTTTGATTTTGGGTAAAGCACTTTCTGGTGGCGTTCTTCCCGTTTCGGCTGTTCTTGCTAATGACGATATTATGCTTGTTATTAAGCCCGGAGAACACGGTTCTACTTTTGGCGGAAATCCTTTGGCTGCTAAGGTAGCTATAGCTGCTTTGGAAGTTGTTAAGGAAGAGAAATTGGCCGAGCGTGCAGAAAAATTAGGGAAAGTATTTAGAGATGCAATGAGTGCTATCGATTCCGATATGATAGAATTAGTTAGAGGAAAAGGTCTGCTTAATGCCATTATCATCAAGCCTAAAAATGGTAAAGAAGCTTGGGATGTATGTGTAAAAATGGCCGAAAACGGTGTGCTTGCTAAACCTACACACGGACATATAATTCGCTTTGCACCACCTTTGGTTATTACCGAAGAGCAATTAGCCGATGCTATCGAGCGTATTAAAAAATCTATTTTAGAGTTTTAATAAGCTTATAATTGAAATAATTATGACTCCTTATCTTTCGGGTAAGGAGTTTTTTTGTGTTTTACTTTGTCAGAAAGGTGGAATCCGAAATTCACTAATTTATGTTCTCCAAAAGGATAATATAAGTTAGCCGTAAATTTTAGGTTCTCTTTAATTATAAATTTCAACAGTTATTCTTTTTAACCTACGGTCATCTTGTTTACCTTTGCAAGCGATTTAAAAAAAGAAATATGTCAAATCAAA
Organism: Bacteroidales bacterium; assembly: GCA_021157585.1. Taxonomy (NCBI): domain Bacteria; kingdom Pseudomonadati; phylum Bacteroidota; class Bacteroidia; order Bacteroidales; species Bacteroidales bacterium. Next base: position 19,942 of record JAGGWH010000129.1, read on the forward strand.
TTCGATTGCGTTTTGCTCCAAGTCCAACAGGTCCATTACATATGGGTGGTGTTCGTACGGCATTGTATAACTATTTATTCGCTAAAAAATTAAAAGGGGAATTTATTCTGCGTATAGAGGATACCGATCAGACCAGATTTGTAGCCGGAGCAGAAGATTATATTAAAGAGTCTTTAGCTTGGTGTGGTATTGAATTTGACGAAGGTGTAGACGGAAAAGGTAAATATGGCCCTTATAAACAGTCTGAACGTAAAGAACTTTATAGCAAATATGCGCAAGAATTAGTAAGTAGTGGTTGGGCTTATTATGCTTTTGATAGTTCAGAAGAACTTAATAGTTTGCGTGAAAAAGCGGAAAGTAAAGGCGAAGTTTTTACTTATAATATTGCAAGTCGAGCTAATTTAAATAACTCTTTAAATCTCACTACTGACGAAGTAGAAAAAAAGATAGAAGCCGGTGATGCTTTTGTTATTCGTTTTAAAATGCCCGAAAATAGAGAAGTAGTTTTTTCCGATTTAATCCGTGGAGAAGTTAGCGTTAAAACAGCTATGCTGGATGATAAGGTGTTGTATAAATCAGACGGAATGCCAACCTACCACTTAGCTAATATTGTTGATGATCATTTAATGGAAATATCACATGTTATTCGCGGTGAGGAATGGTTACCTTCGGCTCCTTTACATATTCTGCTTTACGAAGCTCTTGCTTGGAAAGCTCCTGAATTTGCCCATTTACCTATTATTTTAAAACCCGTGGGAAAAGGGAAATTAAGTAAGCGTGATGGCGATAAAATGGGCTTTCCTGTCTTTCCTATTCAATGGAAAGATCCTAAAAATGGCGATATCTTTTCAGGCTATCGAGAAGAAGGTTATTTCCCTGAAGCATTTGTAAATATGCTTGCGCTTTTAGGTTGGAATCCGGGAACTGAGCAAGAAATTTTTTCAATGGAAGACTTGATTAACTCTTTCTCTTTGGAACGTGTTGGAAAATCAGGTTCTAAATTCGATCCTGAAAAAACCAAATGGTTTAATCAACAATACTTACGTGCTAAGCCAAATCTTGAATTAGTCGAATTATTTCAAACCGAACTTCGTGAAAAACAAATTGAAATAGATGATAATAGGCTTGAAGGTATTATTGGTTTAGTAAAAGAAAGAGCTGTTTTTGTGTCGGATTTATGGGATCAAACGTATTTCTTTTTCCGAGCTCCAAAAGAATTTAATCCCAAAGTGGCCAAAAAACGTTGGAAGGCAAATACTCCACAAATTATTGGTGATTTAGTCGATTTGTTTTCGCAATCAGAAAATTGGGAAGCCGAAACTTTACATAATATTGCAGCAAATTATATTGAGCAAAATGGCTTGGGCTTTGGTGCAGTAATGAATGCTTTGCGTCTTGCCATTGTTGGCGACAGTAAAGGCCCCGATTTATTCCGTATTATTAGCTTTATTGGTCGTGAAGATACATTGAACCGCTTAAGTTTTGCTTTAAAGACAATTTAGTCTTACTGGTATTCTTTCTTAATATTCTTCTATAACTCTGTGATTTATATACTTCACATAATTTTCTGCTAAACTAAGGAAACTTTTTACCTATTTATAGTTTCTGTAGGGGAATAATATATTATCTTTGCCCCAAAATTGACAGAAAACAGTATTATGCAAAAACTATTTATTGCACTGCTCTTATTAATTACTTTTCGGTTAGGAGCGCAAGAAAGTACAAACCTCAGTAAGGCTTTTAGTGTTGATGAAGCCATAGCCTATGGTTTAGAAAATAATTATAATTTAAAAAACGCAAAAACAGATGTAGAAATAGCTAAAAAAGTAGTAAAAGAAACCACAGCTATAGGCTTACCACAAGCTAATGCAAGCATCTCAAACACAAACTATATTGATATACCCACAACCCTTATGCCCGACTTTATTTCTCCCGCTGTTTATGGAGTAAATCAAAATGCTTTTGGCTTAGTACCTCTAACCCCCTTGCCCGATGTAGTAGAAACTTTCCCCGTAAAATTTGGGACAAAATACAATGCCAAAGCCGACTTAAGTATCAACCAACTTGTGTTTAGCGGTGAATATTTAATTGCTCTAAAAGCATCTAAAACTTTCCTTAAACAATCTACCCAAGCGGTTATAAAAACAGAGCAAGAGCTCAGAGAGTTAATTAGCAAAAGTTATTTTTTAGTTTTATCGCTTCGCGAACAGAAAAAGATACTGGAAAAAAGCCTGGTTGCCAATGAGAAATTATTAGCAGAAACCAAACAAATGCATGAAAATGGTTTTATTGAAGACACCGATATATCTCAATTAGAAATTGTTATTAATAATCTAAATATTAACGTAAGTCATCTTGAGAGTGAATCGATAACGGCTTTAAATTATTTAAAAATGAATTTAGGGATGAGCTTAGAAACAGATTTGATTTTGACAGATAAGCTTAGTAATTTGCTAGAATCTTCGCTTTTATCCGATACTAAAACTTTTGTATTAGAACAAAATATCGATTTTCAAATAATGCAAACACAAGTAGCATTAGCCGATTTGCAAATAAAACGTTCTCAATCTACTTATTTACCACAGCTCAGTGCTTTTTTTAGTGCTCAGACTAATGCTATGCGCGATAAATTTAATTTTCTCAATTCGAAAGAGACTTGGTTTCCAACAACTGTTTGGGGTTTTAATTTTAATATTCCTATTTGGAGTTCAGGAAGTCGATCTTCAAAAGTGCAGCAAGCTAAATTAAGTAAGTTAAAACTAAACGAATCCTCAAAACAACTAAATGCCACATTAAATTTAGCTGTTCAAACTGCTGAGAATAATTTTAAACTACATTTAAAAGAGTATCAAAACAGCCTAAAGAATATAGAATTAAGCGAACATATATACCAAAAAACACAAACAAAATTTAAAGAGGGGCTGACTTCAAGCTTTGACTTGATTCAAGCTCATAACAATTTTCTAAATGCTAGTGGTAGTTATACGGCTTCTGTCTTTAATGTGTTAAACGACAGGGTATTACTCAATCGCCTATATAGTCGTTCAATATAATAAATTAAGATTATGGAATCAAAAACTACAGAATTTCTGAAAACAGTTTTAAGCCTTTATTCCAAATATGGAATCAAGAGTGTAACTATGGACGATGTTTCGAGAGAACTCGGAATATCAAAAAAAACTCTTTACAATTTTGTATCCGATAAAAACGAATTAGTTGAAAAGGTTATTGATTTTCAGTGTAAAGAGCGGTTAGAGTGGATGAAGAGCCTTAATTTAGATAAACTGCCAGCTTTAGAAGAGGTTGTTCAGGTTAGTAAAATGATAAATAAAATGGTAGCTGAATTCAATCCTTCTTTTCATTACGATTTGTCTAAATATTATGCAGTGATATATAAAAAAATGATGAAAATAAATCATGAGTCTATGGCAAAATCGATGTTTCAGAACTTAAAAAAAGGGAAAAAGGAAGGGTATTACCGTTCTGATCTGAATGAAGAAATTATTGTTAATATGCATATAGTTAATGTCGAAAATTTAGCCGAAAAAGGTTTTTATAATTCACAAAATGAAAGTCCGGAAGAAGTTCAGCGCGAATTATTCAGTTATCATATGCATGCTATTTTAAATCAAAAGGGACTTAAGGAATATTATCGCTTATTAAATTCGGAAAAATAATTAAACACATATCCATTTATAATGAATCAAATGTTTTTGCTAAATACCATAAAAATGAAAATAATCAGATTATTCAGTTTGCTTTTAAGTTTTGGAATACTTTTTATTTCCTGTTCTACCAACGAAATTGAAGAAAAAAAAGATAATCTTCAAAAGAAAAAAGAAGAGTTAGCTACTTTAAAAGTGGAAATAAAAACTTTAGAAACAGAATTAAAATCCTTGATTCCTGAAACTACAGAAAAAGGTACAGCTGTTAACGTACTATCACTAACTCCCCAGGCTTTTAGTCATAGCTTTGAAGTAAATGCCAGTTTAGAAGCAGTACAATCGGCTTTGGTTAGTCCTGAAATGGGAGGGCAAGTAGTGGAGATTTTGGTAAAAGAAGGTGATAAAGTTAAAAGCGGTCAACTACTGGCAAAATTAAATACACGTGTTCTTGAAAGTAGTATAAAAGAGCTGAGAGTTGCTCTCGATTTAGCAAATAAAGTATATAATAAACAACAAAAACTGTGGAAACAAAAGATTGGTTCGGAAATGGATTTTCTTACTGCCAAAAACGGTAAAGAATCGCTTGAGGCAAAGTTAAGCACTTTGCAAACACAATTAGAAATGGCAGTTATTACATCGCCAATAAATGGTATTGTAGATAAAATTACACTTAAAGTTGGCGAAATGGCAACGCCGGGAATGGCAATGATGCATATTGTAAACTTAGATGAGTTTTATTTACATGCCGATGTTGCCGAAGCTCATTTAGCTTCGTTAAAAGTTGGTGATCCTGTTGAGATATATTTTCCAAGCTTTCCGAAATTAAATAAAAAAAGTAAAATTTATCGTATAGGTCAAGTTATTAACCCCGAAAACAGATCTTTTCTTACCGAAGTAAAACTCAAAAATACTAATGGATTTTTAAAACCTAATATGCTTGCTTTAACTCGTTTTATCGACTTTTATCAAAAAGATGCTATAGTTGTTCCAACATCAATAATTAAAAATGATTTTAAAGGATCATATCTTTATATAGTTCAACAAAAGGAAGGTGCTTTTTTTGCAAAAAAGACATATGTTGAAACAGGATATACTATGGAAAACAAAACCAATATTATAAGCGGCTTAGGTTTTGGTCAACAAATTATTACTGAAGGTTATAATAAAATTGTTGATGGAAGTAAATTGGTGATTTTATAAATACGAAAGCCTGTTAAAATGAAAGAAAAAGACACCGTTTTTAGAGAGTTTAAGCTAAGTAGTTTAGCACTTAAAAATAAAAATACAATTTATTTACTTACCGGTATATTATTGTTTTTTGGTATTTATTCTTATACCACTTTGCCAAAAGAACTTTTCCCCGAAGTTTATTATCCTACGATAATGGTTATGACACCCTACCCGGGTAATCCGCCATTAGATATGGAAAATTTAGTTACTCGTCCTTTGGAAAAAGAAATTGATAGAGTTAAAGGATTAAAAAAAATTACTTCAACATCTTCTCAGGATATATCGGCAATTTTTGTTGAGTTTAACCCCGGTATAGAAATTAGTACGGCCTTACGCGAAGTTAAGGATGCTGTTGATAAAGCCAAGGATGATTTGCCTGATGATTTGCCCAGCGATCCTATTGTAAACGATATTGATTTTTCAGAGTTTCCCGTGATAAATGTCAATATGTATGGTGATTATTCTGTAAATGAGCTCAAACATTTTGCCGAATATATTGAGGATGAATTAGAAGATATAGATGAAATATCCAAAGTAGAAATAAAAGGAATTACCGAAAGGGAAATAAAAATCAATGTAGATCTACATCAAATGGAAGCAAAAAAAATTAGCTTTAATGATATAGAATCTGCTATTGCCAATGAAAATATAAGTATCTCAGGTGGCGAATTAAAAGTTGGTGGAAATGTACGTTCTGTTCGTGTTATTGGCGAGTTTACCAATATGCAACAGATTGAAAATGTAATTGTTAAAAGAGAAAAAAATAATATTGTTTACTTAAAAGATATTGCCGATGTTATTTATGGCTATAAAGATTTAGAGAGCTACGCTCGATTAAATAAACAGTCGGTTGTTTCTTTACAAGTGGTAAAAAAAAGCGGCGAAAACCTGCTTTCAGCAATCGACCATTTATTCGAAAAATTTGATATCGCCAGAGAAAGCGGTGCTTTACCGGCCGATTTAAGTATAACTTATACAAACGATCAATCGGAAGTAGTACGTTCGCAACTTTCTAATTTGGAAAACAGCTTAATTATGGGAATAATTCTTGTTGTTTTGGTTCTCTTCTTTTTTCTTGGTACGCGGAATTCCCTATTTGTGGGTTTTGCTATTCCTATGACGATGTTTTTGTCTTTTGTAGTTTTTAATTTCCTCGATTACCGAATCAATATGATTATTCTTTTCGGATTAATATTGGCTTTAGGAATGTTGGTGGATAATGCAATAGTGGTAGTTGAGAATATTTACCGGTTTATGGCTGAAGGTTATGAAAAAGGTGAAGCAACCCGATTAGCTGTTGGCGAAATAGCAATCCCTATTATTGCTTCTACCGCAACTACTTTGGCAGCATTTTTCCCTCTTTTATTCTGGGATAGTTTAATGGGAGAATTTATGAAATTCCTTCCAATAACCCTTATCATAGTGCTTACATCATCTCTTTTTGTTGCATTAATTATTATTCCGGTTTTAACGGCAAAGTTTATGAAACTAGGTGCGGAAAAAGAAAAAGTAAATGTTAAGCAAGCTGGTATTGTAGTTGCTGTTTTAGTCGCCATTTCCATAATAGCTTATATTTTAGGAGCAAATACTATTGGTAGTTTATCTGCTTTTTTTGCATTAATGGGAGTTTTAAATATCCTTTTTCTAAACCGTGTTGGTATTTGGTTTAAGGATGTTCTTTTAGTTTGGTTGGAAAATTATTATGAAAAAATAATTCATTTTGCCATTAAGAAACATAATTCCGGATGGTTTATTTTAGGAACTATAGTTTTAATGTTTTTAACTATTGGTTTTTTGCAATTAAGAGAACCTAAAATGGTATTTTTCCCTTCTACATATCCAAAGTTTATTAATATTTCTGCGGAACTTCCTATAGGAACAGAATTAAGCACCACTAATGAGTTTATGAAAAAACTCGAAAATCGTGTTATTGAAATTTTAGAACCAAATAAGCAAATTGTAAAATCGGTTTTAACTACCGTAGGAAAAGGAGCAGTTGGTCAAAACGAAGGATTTAATATCTCCGATACACCTAATAAAGGACTTATTACCGTTCATTTTATTGACTTTGAAGATAGAGGAGGCGTAAACACTTTCGATATTTTAAAAGAGATGAGTGATAAACTGATAGGTAAATATCCATTAGCCTCAATATCTGTTGAAAAACCTAATGAGGGTCCTCCTACCGGAAAACCTATCAGTATAGAAATTAGCGGAAAGAAATTTGAAACGCTGCTTTCTTTAACTGACTCTATTCAACATTTAATAGAAGCCGAGAATATTTCAGGTATTGAAGGCTTGCATATTGATTTGGATGTTGGAAATCCTGAATTATTAGTACATATCGATAGGGATAAAACAAGACGTTTTGGTGTATCAACAGGACAAATTGCAATGACAATCAGAACGGCTCTTTTCGGGAAAGAAATTAGTAGTTTTAAAGAAGGGGAGGACGAATATCCTATTCAACTTCATTTAAAGGAAAAGTATCGTAATAATATTTCTGCTTTAATGAATCAAAAAATTACTTTCCGTAATCAATCAAACGGACGTATTGTTCAAGTTCCTATATCGGCAATAGCCAATATAGAATATAGCACAACTTACGGAGCAGTAAAACGTAAAAATATAAATCGTGTCATCACTCTGTATTCTAATGTGTTAGAAGGGTATAACTCTACCGAAATTAATAATCAAATAAGGCCTCTTTTAGCTACTTTTGATATGCCCGATGGATATAAATATGAAATTACCGGAGAGCAAGAAGAGCAAGCAAAATCATTAGAGTTTCTTTTTGTGGCTTTAATTACTGCTGTGGCTTTGATTATGATAATTCTTGTTAGTCAGTTTAATTCTGTTGTAAAGCCCGCCATAATAGTCGCAAGCGTTTTGTTTAGTACCATTGGCGTGATGGGCGGAATTGCTACTTTTAAAATGAATTTTGTAGTAATTATGACCGGAATTGGAATAGTTTCTTTAGCCGGCGTGGTTGTGAATAATGCTATAGTTTTGCTCGATTATGTCGATTTACTAAAGAAAAGAAAACGTGAAAAATTAGGCTTAGAAGAAGGCGCTTTGCTCTCCATTGCCGATACCGAACAATGTGTTGAGCAAGCAGGGAAAACTCGTTTGCGTCCTGTGCTTTTAACAGCTATTACTACTATTTTAGGATTGCTGCCGATGGCGGTTGGTTTAAATATTAATTTCTATACGGCATTAAGTGAATTTGATGCGCAGATTTTTTTCGGAGGTGATAATGCTGCTTTTTGGGGTCCATTATCTTGGACTATAATTTTCGGTCTTACTTTCGCTACTTTTTTAACTTTAGTAATTGTCCCCGCTATGTATCAATTCTTATATAAGATTAAATATAAAATGAGTCGTATTTCAAATTAATATTAACTATTTCCACGCTTTTACAATAAGTCCAGTACCTGTTTTGTGTTTTAAGCTAACATCTAAATAGTTTAAAATCAAAGCAAAAGGGAAAGTGATTAAATAGTAAAAAGGGATAATGATAAAAAATACTTTTGAGATATTAAGAAGAAGTATGGGATATTTCATCGAGATTTTCCAAGAAATTTTCCCCGGCCATCCATAAGAATAATGAGCTTCTGATTTTGAAAATCCGGCTTCTTTAAGCTTTTCTTTAATTTCGGGAATACCATAACCATCACGCACGTGTTCGTCTATAAAAGAACTTTCGTCATTGTGATCATGTTCGTGATGATGAACGTCTGAGCCGCCTTGGTCGGAAGGCGTTGAGATTAAAAGCATTCCACCCGGTTTCATGCTTTTATAAAAGTTCTTAAATACTTGCACATCCTCTTCAATATGTTCCATCACATCAACGGATAAAACAAAATCATAGGTGTCAAGTTCCATAAATTTGGTCAAATCGGCGATAGCAAAAGAAGCGTTTTTTTGATCGATTTTCTCGAAAAAACCATTGCAATCATCAACTTGCTCTGATTTTACATCTACGCCTTTAATCCTAAAATTAGGATTGCGTTTGGCCATAAAAAAAGAATACTGTCCAAAGCCCATACCTGCATCTAAAATGGTGGCGGAATCTTGATTCTTCGACCAAGAATTAAAAGCTCGCTTTACATGCCAAGTGCGTAAAAGCAGAAGGTCGAGTAAGCGATAAAAAAGTTTACGAAGTTGAGGGTTAGTATTAAAAAAATTACCCAGACTGCGTTTAATGGGATCGTATTGCATAGTGAGGCTTAGTTTTCTTTTAGAATACGTTCAATATTTTCCAAATAATCCAAAGAGTCATCCTCAAAAAACTGAAGGGAAGGAATAACACGTAATTGATTTCTGACACGTTGACCCAAAATATAGCGCACTTCTTTAGTATGTTTATTTAGATTTGTAATTACTGCGGCATTATCTTTGGCTGCAAGTAAACTTACATATACTTTCGCAAGTGAAAGATCGGAAGTTACAGTTACTTTAGTTACCGTAAGCATAGCTCCTAAACCTAAGTTATTTTTATCTTTTTGTAAGATATCTCCAAGATCTCTTTGCAGAAGACGACTGATTTTTTGTTGACGTTGACTTTCCATGGCGCAAAAGTAAGAAATTAAAAAGTTCTAAGGATAAAAAGTTCAGAAGTTCAAATGGTTGAAGTTCCGTAAACGATTAGAGCATCAACTTATCAGCATATTAACTCATCAACTTTTCTATCTTTGTGGTCTAATATTTTATGTAATGAAAATAGCTATTGCACAACTGAATTATCATATAGGAAATTTCGAAAGCAACCAAAATAAAATGATTTCGGCTATTGCCGATGCAAAAAAACAAGGTGCTGATTTGGTGGTTTTTGCCGAGCTTGCCATTTCGGGTTATCCGCCTCGCGATTTTTTAGAGTTTGATGATTATATAGAGCGTTGTTGGAAGGCTACCGAAGAGGTTGCAAAAGCCTGCGTTGACATTGCTGCCGTTGTGGGATTACCTACGAAGAATAATACCGAAACAGGAAAGGCACTTTATAACTCGGCTGCCTTTTTAAATGAAGGTAAAATTAAAGATGTGCTGCATAAAAGCTTGCTTCCTACTTACGATATTTTTGATGAGTACCGCTATTTTGAACCAAATAAAGATTTCCATTGCGTTGATTATAAAGGTAAGCGATTGGCAATAACCGTATGTGAAGATATTTGGAATATTGGTGTTGATGATTTGTATAGCATTAAGCCGATGGATGAGCTGATAAAGGAAAACCCTGATGTTATGATTAATATTGCAGCCTCTCCTTTTCATACCGAGCAAGCAGAACGTAGGAAGGCGATTATGAAAGCCAATGTGGACAAATACAAACTTCCGCTTTTTTATGCTAACCATGTGGGCGCTCAAACAGAACTCTTATTTGATGGTGGCTCTTTGGCTTTTAATGCCCAAAGCGAAATGGTTGGAGAGCTGAATTATTTCGAAGAAGATTTGCAGGTTTTTGATTTGGATAATTTCCCAAAAGAGATTCAAGTAGAAGAAAAACCGGAGAAAATCGCTTTAATTCATGATGCTTTGGTAATGGGTATTAAAAATTACTTTCAGAAACTTGGTTTTAAAAAAGCAACTTTAGGATTATCAGGTGGAATAGATTCGGCTGTGGTTATGGCTTTAGCAGCCGAGGCTTTAGGTGCTGAAAATGTACATCCTTTCCTTTTACCGTCGCAGTATTCTTCAGATCACTCTATTAAAGATGCAGAAGATTTAGCAAAGAATTTAGGCTCTCCTTATGAGATTATCCCAATAAAATCTATTTACGAGAGCTTTGAAAAAGAACTAAAACCACATTTTAAAGATTTGCCCT
>JAGGWH010000130.1 GCA_021157585.1 Bacteroidales bacterium
ATTAATCTATAAAGAATAATGCAGCAAATTAAGTAAATTTAAAGCAATGAAAATAAAAACGCGAAAGTTTAAAGTAAAAAAGGTATTCTAATAAGAATCAATATTTAGTATTGTCATATTAATATAGGTAAATCATTATAAATATAAATATCTCATACTCAATATTAAATAAATTTTAATTTATATGATACAATAAGAAATTTAACTATTTAAAGCAATTTTTACTTTAACTGAAATAAAATTTTAATCTGCTAATGACTAAATAGGACTTTGCCAAGACTTTTTATTCTTTTGGGTAATTTTATCTTGTGTTTGCGGACAAGGGATTTTTTTCTTTTTCATTGCCTTATTATGTCCTATTTGTGTTTGAGGAAATTGTTTTTTCTTAGAAAAAAACAGCTGTACTCCCAACCCTAAAATAACAAAGCCGAGAAGAATTGAACTTATTAGTATAAGCTTTAAGAGCATAATTAATAATATAAAGTACAAACCAAACGCCGTCCGTCGGCATTATTTCTAAATTCACCCAAATAAATTCCTTGCCAAATACCTAATGCCAAACGACCATTAATAATAGGGATATTGAGTGAAGTGCCTATTAATGAACTTTTAATATGTGCAGGAAGATCATCATCGCCTTCAAAAACATGAATATAATCCTTATCTCTTTCGGGGACCAGTTTATTAAAAACCGTCTCAAAATCTACCCTAACACTTGGATCTGCATTTTCATTAATGGTAATTCCCGCAGAAGTATGTTTAATAAACAAATTCAATATCCCCGATTTAGGCAAGTTAGGGAGTCCCGATATAACATCAGCAGTAATTAAATGGAAACCCCTACTTCTTGGTTTTAGTCGAATTTCTTTTTGGATAATCATGGTGCAAAGTTAAGAAATTTGGGCATAAAAAACCCCTGTAAGAATTGTTTTACAGGGGTTTTTGTTTAATAATTATTTCGCTTTGTTAGCGATATCTTCTAACATTGCTGTAGTCAATGACTTTGGACGCTCAAGAGCATATCCTAAAGCTCTATCCCAAGTAATATTAGCTAATACACCAATAGCACGACCAACACCAAACATAACAGTATAGAAATCGTACTCAGTAATGCCATAGAACCACTGGATAACACCTGATTGTGCATCTACATTTGGCCATGGATTCTTAGCTTTTCCTTGTTCAACCAAAATATCAGGAACTACACGATAAAGCATATCTACATATTTGAAAATTTTATCATCTGGTAAATGCTTTTCACAGAATTCACGTTGTGATTGGTAACGAGGATCTGTCTTACGCAATACAGCGTGACCAAAACCAGGAATTACCTGACCACTATTCAATGTATCCCAAACAAACTGCTTCATCATTTCTTCAGTTGGTTCTTTTCCGTCTAGCTTATCCATTACGCCTTGTAACCAACGTAAAACTTCTTGATTAGCTAAACCATGTAATGGACCTGCTAAAGCATCCATCCCTGCTGATAATGAATAATAAGCATCAGAAAGTGTTGAAGCTACCAAGTGAGTTGTGTGAGCAGAAGCATTTCCGGATTCATGATCAGAATGAAGAATGAAATACATACGAGCAACATCATCATAAGGAGCAGCAATACCCATCATGTGAGCAAAGTTACCACCCATATCTTGTTCAGGATCTTTTGCAATAATATCTCCGTTCTTATACTTATAACGATAGATAAATGCAGCTATTTCAGGTAAACGAGCTAATAAATCAGTAGAATCTTCATACATAGTTTCCCATGCAGTCATTTTGTTAAATCCTTCTTCATAGAATTTAGCAAATTTGCTCTCTTTTTCCATTGCTAAAATAGCAGTAGAAAACATAACCATTGGATGAGTGTCTTTTGGAAGCGCACGCAATACATCGTAAACGTATGAAGGAACTTCGCTACGTTTTTTGAAATCTTCAACAAGTTCTAGAGTTTCTTCCATTGTAGGAATTTCTCCTGTTAACAATAAATACCAAAAGCCTTCTACATAAGGATAATCTTTTCCCTCTGGCTTTGGTAATGCTGCCATAGTTTCGGGAATTGTATAACCACGAAAACGAATACCCTCCATTGGATCGAGATAAGAAATATCCGTTACCAAACTACGAACACCACGTGCTCCGCCAATTGCCTGACTAATAGTTACTTCTCCAACTTTTACATCACCAAATTCTTTAAGTAATTTGGTAGTTCTTGGTCTGTGCTCTTCAATTTTTTGAGCTAATTTTGTTTTTAAGGTTGACATATCATTTAAGTTTTTGTTTTATTAAGCTTAGCTTTTAAGCCTTCGTTTAGAGTAACTAAAAATTTTAACAGGTTGTTCGACATTCTTCTTTCTAACCCTCAATATAAATTATAGTTACTATATTTTTTTCATTTTTACTTTCTAATGCAATAATACAAGCTTAGGCTATATATTGTTGTTTTATTTTTTATCTCTCTTCAATCCATTTTTATCTAAAAACGGTCTTTTTTAATATCCAGCTGATTATCAGGCATTTGCCAAACAAGCCGAAAAACCAAGTAAATGTACTAAAATTTTACTATGCGAGCATAATAAAATGTTAAAAAAATTCATTCTAAATAAAAGCGGCTACACCTTAACAGACGTACAAAACAGCTAATATTTAATAGTTATTTTTTTAGTAATAAAATTGCAGTAATTTTGATAGCAAAACGCATTTTATTAACTGATTTTTGTCAATATAAAAAATATCTACTGTTAGAAATATTCAAAACAATAATAGAGTTAAAACAAATAAGAGAATTCCCAATATCATTAAAATAAGAGAAAATGGAAAAATATCTTTGGCTTTCAAACCGGTTATTCCAAGCAAAGGTAATGCCCAAAAAGGCTGAATCATATTGGTTAATTGATCGCCATAAGCCAAAGCCATAACTGTTTTAGGAATAGAAACCCCTAAATTTAAAGCAGCCTCAACCACAATAGGACCTTGAATAATCCACTGACCTCCACCGGAAGGAACAAATATATTTACTATTGCTGCGCTTAGCATGGTATAGAAAGAAAAAGTTGAAACCGTTGAAATATCAAGAAAGAACTGAGTGAATAATACATACAATCCAGAATATTTCATAACTCCCATTATTCCTGCATACAAAGGAAATTGAATTAAAATACCAACCGAACTTCCAATGGCATTTTTAGCAGCCTGTAAAAACTCCGCGATAGAACCCTGCGCTAAAATGGCCAAGCCAAACAATACTATATTGATATAATTTAAGTTGATAAAACTTAAACTTTTGGAGACAAACACCGTGTATATTGGGATTGTCAAAAGCAAAAGAGCAAAAAACTTTGAAAAAAATTGAGAATAATCTAGTCGCTCCGCACCTCCTGGCTTAGTTATTTCAGATGACAATATTTTCTCATCTCCCCTTAACTTCAGCTCCGAAACTTGTATTTTAGATCCTATCAAATAAAAAAATACCGGAATAATTATAAGTAAAATACCGGAAGCAAATAAGTTCATATTAGAAAAAATAGTCTCGGATAAAGAAATTTGACCTATTCGCTCAACTAAAAAATGATTCGCCTCAGCAATCTTTAAAGGTGCAGATCCCGACAAGCCTCCATGCCAAACCATCATGCCGGAATATGCAGCAGCTCCTAAGAGTCCATAATTGAACTTAAAGCCTTTATCTGAAAATGCTTCCGCAATTTTCCGAGCAAAAATGGCTCCAAATACCAAACCTAAACCCCAATTAAATAAACTTATCAATATTGTAACAAAACTCAGCAAAGCTGCCGCTTTTGCATTCGTATCCACTAATGCAGTTAACTTTACAATAAAACGATTTATGCTTTTTGATAATGCCAACACATAACCTAAAACCAAGATTAAAATCATTTGCATGGTAAATTCCATTAAGGACCAAAATCCCAAATTCCAAAAACTCAGAATATCAATTGCTCTTTTTGTATACCCAATTTCATCTGGTTTATAAATCACAGCCAAAACAAAAGTCAAAAGAGTAAGTAAAATAGCAATACTCATTGGCGAGGGAAGCATTTTCTGAAAACCTCCCATTATTTTCTTCGAAAAATTCATTTTAATTATTTGTATCAAAAATACAAAAAGAAGAATTTGAAACAAAATCAGATAATTGCAATCATTTTTTTTATTTTGAATGATTCTAAATTATGTTTTTTTAGTATCTTTGCAACGAAAATATTAAGCGAAAAAACAAAGTAAAAATCTTTATTCACTGTTTTTACAAAAAGAATATAAAGAAAATGCAAAAGGATAAAAAATTCAGCATCAAAAAAACCGATAAAAAAACACTTGAAAAGTGGTACCGGTTAATGGTTTTAGGTCGGAATTTAGATGAAAAAGCACCGAATTATTTAAAACAAGCCTTGGGTTGGTCTTACCATGCACCTTATGCAGGTCACGACGGAATCCAATTGGCTATTGGTCAAATTTTTGAAGCAGAGAAAGATTTTCTCTTTCCTTATTACCGGGATATGTTAACGGTTCTATCAGCGGGGATGACAGCTGAAGAAATAATTCTAAACGGGATTTCCAAGGCAGCTGATCCATCTTCTGGAGGGCGACATATGTCCAACCACTTTGCTAAACCCGAAATCAATATCCAAAACGTATCGTCTTGTACTGGTAATCACACCTTGCATGCTGTTGGAGTAGCACGTGCCATAAAACTAAGCAATACCAAAGCCGTTGCTATCAGTTCTCAAGGAGAATCCTCTGTCTCAGAAGGTTATGTTTACGAAGCTATCACGGGTGCAGATAAAGAGCAATTGCCGGTTATCTTTGTTATTCAAGATAATGGATATGGCATCTCTGTACCTAAAAAAGACCAAACCGCTAACCGGAAAGTGGCCAATAATTTCTCTGGATTTAAAAATCTAAGTATCATCCATTGTAATGGTAAAGATGTTTTTGATTCGATGAATGCGATGGACGAAGCCAAAAAACATGTTCTAGAAACTGGCAAACCTGTTATTTTACAAGCCAACTGTGTCCGCATTGGATCGCATAGTAATTCAGATGCCCATGAACTTTATCGCGATGAATTTGAACGTAACTACGTAAAAGAATACGATCCATTAACTAAGTTTCGTCGACTTCTAATTCGTTATAATCGTTTTACTGAGGAAGAATTAACAGCCATTGAGGCTGAAGCCAAACTAATTGTAAAAAAAGCACATAAAGTTGGTATCACTTCTGCCGATCCTTCACCTGATAGCATTTACGATTTTGTTACTCCCGCTGCATTCCAAGCCGTAAAATATCCAGCAGGCCTTCATAAACAAACCGAAGGAAAGAAAATTAAATTTATTACTGCTCTCAACGAAACTTTAAAAGCAGAATTCCGCTTAAATCCCGAAACCTACCTTTACGGACAAGATATAGCCAATAAAGACAAGGGAGGCATTTTCAATGTTTCCAAAGGCATGCAACAAGAGTTTGGGAAAAAGCGTGTTTTTAATGCCCCCATTGCTGAAGATTTTATTGTTGGAACAGCCAACGGAATGTCGCGCTTTAATGATAAAATGCGCATAGTTGTTGAAGGTGCAGAATTTGCCGATTATTTCTGGCCTGCTATGGAGCAACTCGTTGAATCATCGCATGAATATTGGCGTACAAACGGAAAATTTGCCCCCAATATCACCATCCGTTTAGCTTCCGGTGGATATATTGGTGGCGGCTTATACCACTCTCAAAATATTGAAGCCACCTTAACTACATTCCCTGGAATTCGGGTAGTTTATCCTTCCTTTGCCGATGATGCAGCAGGACTTTTAAGAACAAGTATTCGCTCAAAAGGGATAACACTCTTCTTGGAACCTAAAGCACTTTATAACGATCCAAAAGCGGAAGCCATTGTCCCTGATGATTTTGAAGTCCCCTTTGGAAAAGCAAAAATTCACAGAGAAGGTACAGATATGACCTTAATTACTTACGGAAATACTACGGCTATGAGTATTGAAGTCGCCAAAAAATTGGCAGATGAAACCGGAGCAAGTATTGAAGTTATTGATTTACGGTCTTTATTACCCCTCGATACGGAAACGATTATCGAATCGGTAAAGAAAACCAATAGAGTACTTGTGGTACACGAAGACAAAGTGTTTAGTGGCTTTGGAGGCGAAGTTGCAGCACAGATTGCTGCTGATGCTTTTGAGTATTTAGATGCTCCAATCAAACGTGTTGGTGCAACTTTCACTCCCGTTGGATTTAACCGGATATTGGAAAAAGCGACCCTTCCAAATACTGAAAAGATTGAACAAGCTGTTAAAG
>JAGGWH010000131.1 GCA_021157585.1 Bacteroidales bacterium
CATCGTCTGCTCCACATTCAGGGCATTTATTCTTTTGTGCTTTTGTTCCGTCAGGAATATATCTTTTCAATGATCTAACAACACCATTTTTCCAGGTATTAATACTTTCCGTATCGAAATTTAGATTGGAAATAAGTTCTACAGCTTGGTACAAAGGCATTCCATGCCGAAGGATACCTGAAATAAGTTTAGCGTAGTTCCAAAACGTTTTATCAAATGTACGTGACAAGCCTTCTGATGTTACTTTATATCCTTGTTTATCAAGAAATTGAAAGTCGTATCTAGCACGATTACCTTCTTTTTTGAAACGTATAACAGCTCCCCTTTCAACCCAAGGTGGTAAATAAAAATCATCTGCCTTTCCGGTAAATACTTCATATGGTTTTCCATCCAATAAGCCTACAACAGCTATCCATTTTTCGTAGTCATTCTGAAAACGAATAACATCTGCTTCTAATTTTTTAGGTCTAACCGGAGCTTGAGTTTCATGAAATCTATTTTTATCTTTATCTGTTTTAGCTACCAAAACACCAGATCGAGAACCGTCGCGATAAATAGTCATGCCTTTACAACCAGATTCCCAAGCCGTTTTATACACATCGCTTACTAATTCTTTAGGTGCATCTGCAGGCAAATTAACGGTTACAGAAATAGAATGATCTACCCACTTCTGAATTTGTCCTTGCATCTTAACTTTATTCACCCAGTTAATATCGTTAGATGTTGCTTTATGATATGGCGATTTTTCAATAATAGCATTTAAATCATTATCTGAATAATTCATTACATCCTTTTCGTCATATCCATTAATACGAAGCCAGTCTAAAAATTTAGGGTGAAACACATTATACTCTTCCCAACTATCGCCTACCTCATCGATAAAACTAACATCTGTATTTTTATCATTTGGATTTACTTTTCTTCTACGTTTATAAGCCACCATAAATACAGGCTCTATTCCCGAAGATGTTTGAGTACAAATACTTACACTTCCTGTTGGAGCAATAGTCAACAAAGCAATGTTTCTACGGCCATATTTTTTCATCTCTTCAATCACTTCAGGATCAGCTTCGCGAATACGGTTTATAAACGGATTATCAGCTTCACGTTCGTAATTAAAAATAGGAAATGCTCCACGGGTTTTGGCCAAATTAATAGAAGAGCGATAAGCCTCAATAGCTAATGTTTTATGTACTTCTGTTGAAAATGTTATAGCTTCTTTAGAACCGTAACGTAAATTTAAAGCGGCTAACATATCTCCTTCGGCAGTTATCCCTATTCCCGTACGACGACCTTCTATACTTTTTCTTTTAATATTTTCCCAAAGATTCGTTTCAACACGTTTCAGCTCTTTATCTTCAGGATCGGATTCTATTTTTTTAAGAATACGATCTATTTTTTCAATCTCAAGATCTATAATATCATCCATAATGCGTTGTGCATAATGAACATGTTCTGCAAATAATTCGGAATTAAATACTGCCTTATCGCTAAATGGATTTTCTACATAACTATAAAGGTTAAGCGCTAATAACCGACAGCTATCATAAGGACATAAGGGTATTTCGCCACAAGGGTTAGTAGAAACGGTTTTAAATCCCATATCAGCGTACGAATCCGGTACCGATTCTTTAATAACGGTATCCCAGAAAAGAATTCCGGGTTCGGCAGAAGCCCAAGCATTATTTATAATTTTATTCCATATTTTTTGAGCGTCAGCTTCCTTAACAACTTTTGGATTATCGCTATCTACAGGATACTGTTGAACGAATGGTGTTCCATTAACAACAGCCTTCATAAAGTCATCTGTTATTTTAACAGAAACATTAGCTCCTGTAACTTTACCTTGTTCCATTTTAGCATCTATAAAAGCTTCGGCATCAGGATGTTTAACAGATATACTCAACATCAAAGCACCTCTTCTTCCATCTTGCGCAACCTCGCGTGTAGAATTTGAATAACGCTCCATAAAAGGCACTATTCCGGTGGATGTTAATGCGCTATTTTTTACAGGGGAACCGGCTGGACGAATATGAGATAAATCATGCCCAACACCCCCACGACGTTTCATCAATTGTACTTGTTCCTGATCAATTTTCATAATTCCACCATAGGAATCTGAATCTCCATCGTTTCCAATAACAAAACAATTAGATAAAGAAGATGCTTGAAAATCATTACCAATTCCTGCCATAGGACTTCCTGCAGGAATAATATATTTAAAGTCTTTTAGAAGTTTAAATATTGTTTCTTTAGAAATGGGATTTGGATACTTTTGTTCGATACGATAAATTTCAGATGCTATACGCTCGTGCATTTCATCGGGTGTAAGCTCAAAAATATCACCGGCCGAATTTTTTAAAGCGTATTTGTTCATCCAAACACTTGCCGCTAAATCATCACCTGCAAAGTATGTAGTAGCTTCTTTTAATACTTCTTGATGAGTATATCTTTTTTGAAAAGGTTTATCACCGATATCATTTTTCATAAAATCTTGTTTTGTGCTTTTGTCATCTTTAACTAAAGAGCTGCTTTGTAGACGTCCAACCTCTATTTTATGATAGAAATTAGTAGTAATATCTTTTTTTTCAGTTTCAGTAACAGACGATGACACACTAGCGAACAAATCTTTCTCCATAATTCAAATGAGATATAATAATTTGATATTTTAAAACCTAAAGAGGCTATTTTTTTCTATGACCAAATGTAAAAATGATTTTTATAAATTTCAGTTTAAATTATTAACATGCTGCTGTTATTAACTTTAATAATACCGCAAAAGGCTTGATTTTATTGGGAATATAAGTTTCGGAACTTTCAAAATTATTTTTTAAACAATTTTGTTAATTCACTTGTTATCAGGGTGCAAGCCTACAAATAGAATTATTTTTCTGTATTTTTTTTTATTTTTTAAAAAAATAAAAAAAAGGATTTTTATATTTTTTTTAACATTTTGGCACGTTATTTATAAGCTAACGCTCTGTCAGGCTCCTTGCGGATTTCACAAAATTACACCTCAAAAAACAGATAAAAAAGGAAAAGAAATATCCTTTATGAAAAAAAGAAAATTTATCTTCAAAAGTAACAGTTTCTCTCCTTAAACAACAAAAAACAGTCTTGTTATTTTAAGAACAACATAAAAATAATTCGCCTCCGAAATA
>JAGGWH010000132.1 GCA_021157585.1 Bacteroidales bacterium
ATTCAAAATAGATCCGTGTTAAGTTATTTCGAAATACTTATTAAGACTGCTCTCAGAATACTGTCATTTAAAGTTAATTAATTGAAAGTATGCTAACAGGGTTCTACGTTTTCCTATTCTCAATTGCAATTACTTATCTGATGATAAGGATTTCACCATTTTTGGGAAATGTTGATAGACCTAATTCTCGTCGTCAAAGTTCAAGTGTTATGCCAACAGCCGGAGGAATTGCTATTGCCGGTACATGGTATATCGGGATTTTCTATTTATTGTATATTGGATCTATTAATTCGGCTTTGGTTAAAGCTTTGCTTTCGGGTTTAATTTTGGTTGTGGTCGGTCTTGTGGATGATATTTTTGAAATCAAGCCCGGCATAAGAATCGTTGCTCAAATTATAAGTGTAGGTTTAGCTCTTTATTTTCTAGGTGGTTTAAATTATGTAGATTTTGGATTTACAGAAACCAGATTTTCTATTCTTTTGACCCCCCTCGCCTTCTTAGGTATATTGTGGATGATAAATCTCTACAATTTTATGGATGGTATTGATGGATTTGCCGCCTTGGAAACAGCATTTATTTCCTTATTTCTCTTCCTATTTGCAGGAGCAAGTTATAATCTTTTACTCCTTGCAGCCATTTTGGGTTTTTTAATTTGGAATTGGCCAAAAGCTAAAATTTATATGGGAGATACAGGAAGTACACTTATTGGATTTACTTTTGGTGTACTTTTAATACGCTATCAAAATACCGGACAACTCAACCTGTTTACGGCTTTAATACCAATTTCCCTCTTTTGGTTTGATGCCAGCCTTACCCTCTTCCGCCGTTGGCGCAATAAAGAAAAACTTTCGGTTGCACATAAAAAGCATGCCTATCAACGTTTGGTACAAAGTGGTTTTTCACATCAAAAGGTAGTGCTTTGGAGTCTAATGGTAAATGGAATCCTCTTTGCTTTAGCTTGGGGAGCCTATACATTCCCTAAATTTGTGTTATTATTTTTTGGAGTGGCCTTGGTCTTACTTTATGGAATTACAAGGTGGGTGGATAAGAGAAAGGCGTTTAAGAAGAAGATTAGTGGAGAATAGTGTGAGGGTAAGAAATAAGAGCATAATGCGACAAAAAATAATTGAGTAATTGGGTAAAACAAAAGAGTCTCATAGATCCCGTATACACACTTCCTTCACACGGGGACAAGTAAGACCACAAATGCTTTCGCAGATTATCGCAGAGAAGAGATAAAGATTTTTTGATATGTATTTTGATAATTTTATTTGCGAAAATCAGCGTCTTTTATCAGCGGAAATCAGCGAGAAACAAGGAATAATTACATGATTGTGTAGGGATATGCTGACGCAGAGCGCAAAATCACAAAGTCCATATTTTCTTCTAAAAAGATAAAAACTCGGCTGAGAATTTATATATTTGGTAAAAAATATCGAGATGATATACTTACGTAAAATTTATATTCATAAAATAGAAAAAGCACTTAGTATTTTACCTATTGTGGTGCTTATTGGAGCTCGACAAGTTGGTAAAACTACCCTTATAAAAAGTTTGGACCTACCATCTGACAAACTGTTTTTGAACGGACAGGATGTCGAGATTATTGAAATATTTCAAAAATACTCAACATTAGAGTCATTTCTGAAATTTAATCTCAACACAAAACTTGAAGGTTTTTTATTAATTGATGAATTTCAATTTATACCAAATATAAGTACCATGCTTAAACTATTGGTAGATAAAAATGAAAACCTTAAAATCTTGTGTACCGGAAGTTCAAGCCTTGATATTTTACAAAATGTAGAAGAATCATTAGCCGGTCGTGTTAGAATTATTGAAGTTTTTTCACTTTCGTTTGATGAGTATCTTATGTTTACCGATAATGATTTATATCAATTATATCAGAAATATGACAATAAAACTGTTGATGTAGTTGTGAACAAGGCGATAGCGGATCATTTAGAACGATATATGTTATTTGGAGGATTACCGAGAGTAGCACTTGTTAATACTGAAAATGAAAAAATTGAACTGCTTGATGATATTTATCGTACCTATTTAATGCGTGATGTGCGTTCATATATACGTAATGAAGATACTGTTGGATTTAATAAATTACTAAAATTATTAGCTGCTCAAATAGGAAATTTAGTAAATGTAAATGAATTATCAAGTACGAGTGGACTGAGTTATAAAAAAACAAATGAATATATGTATTTGCTTGAGCAAATGTATATTATTAAATTAGTTGAGCCAATTTACACCAATAAACGAAAAGTTATTACCAAAATGCGAAAAGTCTATTTTACCGATATAGGCTTGTGTAATTTGATAAACGGTAGCTTTAACAGTTTTAACCGTAGAGCTGATGCGGCTAGTATTTTTGAAAACTATGTTTTTCTTGAATTAAAGCGTAAACTCGGACAAGCCGGTAAACTTTTTTACTACAGAACCCTTGATGGTACCGAAGTAGATTTTGTTATAAATAATTTTCATGGCATTATATCAGTAGAGGTAAAAAATAAGGCCATCAAAAAAGATGTGTTCCTTCGTAATTTAGATAGTTTTAATAAACTATTTAATGTATCTGAATCCTATATTGTTAATCAAACATTAAACCTTGTATCTAGCAATTATCACTATATTCAAGGATACTTAATACCAAAAATGGATTTACAAAAAAATTAGTTTAGTATGAAACAAAATTACGTGCTTACGTAGTTACGTGGTTCCCCTTCGACAAGCTCAGGAGGCTAAGGTTGAGGTTGAGTAAAAAAGAGCATAGCGCACAGGAGAAACGGTGAAGCCCTCAAGAAAGTTGACTCTAACAGTTATGAGATTCTTCCTCCTGAAGTCGTCAGAATGACAAAAATAGCGAACATTGCGGTAAAAATGATTATCAACGTGAAACAAAAGAGTCTTGCAGATCCCGTATACTCACTTCGTTCACACGGGAACAAGTAAGACCACAAATGCTTTCGCAGATTATCGCAGAGAAGAGATAAAAAATATATGGATATGTATATTTGATAATTTTATTTGCGAAAATCAGCGTTTTTTATCAGCGGAAATCAGCGAGAAAAAAAGAATAATTACGTGATTGTGTAGTGACGTGATTAAGAAAAGAGAGAGGAATAAAAAGTAAGGAGTAATATTGCAAATATTTTCTATAAAGCTGGTTTTGTAGAGAGTTGGGGTAAAGGAACAAATAACATGATTGAAGAATGCTTAAAAATGAAAATGCCTGAGCCCGAATATAAATACATTTTTAATAGTGTTCGTGTGACATTTTATAAAACTACCCAAGAAACTACCCAAGAAATAAAGAAAATTTCCACAAGAAATAAAATTATTGAAGCATTAGAGAAAAATAATTCATTAACCAGAGAGGACTTAGCCAAATTAACAAACGTAAGTTCAAATGCTATAAAACAACAACTTGCGAAGCTGAAAAAAGAGGGTAGAATTAAAAGAATAGGAAGTACTAAAACAGGCCATTGGAGAGTAATTGATAAAATAACACGCTAGATACTTATATAAAATACTTAGAGTTTGAAGTTGAAAGTACTTAAAGCTTAAAATAGAACTCTAGTCACTTTAGACACTTAATAACTTTAGTCACTTATAAAAAATGAATAGTCAGGAAACCCTTTGGTTTATTGGAAAGTGTTTGTCATTAGCTGTACACCCTGAGCGCGCTTTGGAAATTCAAAAAGTTCTACAATCAGGGAAAGTCAGTTGGGAATCA
>JAGGWH010000133.1 GCA_021157585.1 Bacteroidales bacterium
CTGGCAATAGCCCAAGGGTTGTGAATAAACATTTTAGATTCAATTCTTTCGCCATCTTGTGTAATTACATAGCCAAGGATTTGTTCAGAATATGCTTCTGGTGTGTACCAATCTTGTGCATTTACAGTTACAAAACTTAGTGCGAATAAGAGGGTAATAAATAATTTTTTCATAAAATTAATTTTTTGTGTAAATGAATTTTTTTATTGATTTGATAATATCTTTTGTGAAAAATAAGCGGCAAATATAAAAAAACCCGTAAATACAATATGTAAACAGAATGCTTATTTTAAGACAAACGAATCTAATTTGAATGCAAGAAATGCAAAACCTAATATGTCAATAACTTATTGTAAATCCTACAGAAAGTAGAACTAAATGAGAATATTTTTAACGCGACCTACTTCACCGGTTTCGAGCATTACTTTTATACCGTGATGATGATTTGGAGATTTGGTAAGGATTCTTTTCACAATACCTTCTGTTAATTCACCACTTCTTTGATGATGTTTTTGAACCACTTCTACTTCGCAACCCACTTCAATATTTTTTCTTATTCTACCGTCTTTATTTTCCATTGTTTTTAATATTTGACACAGCAATATTATACGCATAATTGATTTGAAGATATTTTATAGTGGAGATTAAATACTTTTAGGGTAGGGGGATAAAACAACAATAATTAGGCGAGAATTAAACTCGTAAAATATCGGTTGTAATTTCTTGTTTGATGAAAAAAATCAGACTTTATTTAAAAAGTTTCACTTTTACGGCTATAGGTCCTTTTTGACCCATTTCTACTTCAAAGCTAACAATATTATTTTCTTTAATTTCTTCAAGTAAATTATTTACGTGAACAAAAACACTCTCATGAGTTTCAGAATCTTTAATAAAACCAAAGCCTTTAGAATCGTTGAAAAAGGTTACAACACCTTTTCTAACTACATCCATTTCTGTTGCTGCATCGCGTTTAGGAATACCAATTTCGATATTCTCGGCCTTAATTACTTTTTTCTTTATGGTAGGATCGGGAGGCGTAGATGTTATCATTCCGTTCTCGTCAACATAAGCCATCATATCTTCTAAACTGCTTTTTTTCTCACCCTCTTTGCGAGCTAATCTTTTTGCAGCTTTTTCTTTTCTTTTTTTCTCTTTTTTGTTTCTTACTTCTTTCTTATTGAATGTTTCTTGTGATCTGCCCATAAATATTTTCCTGTTTTGGTGTAAAATTGTAGCTGCAAAGATAGCGTACTTTTTTGTAAGTTTGAAAAAACCATTTTTAAATAAAGATATAAATATGAATATTCGCTTTTTCTACCTCTTCCTTATTGTTGAGTGATTGTCTTGTTCGTCGGAGCAGCAAAGCAATTTAGACTTAGTTTTTATTAAAGATGGTATATTTTTAAATGTTCAGGATAAACAAATGAAAAATTACCGGAATTAAATAAACATGGGAAATAGAAGGGTTTTAATCGCTTTTTAATTTCTTATAGCGAATACGTTCCGGTCCTTTATCGCCTAATCGTTTTTTCTTATTTTCTTCGTATTCCGAATAGCTTCCTTCAAACCAATATACCTGCGAATTGCCTTCAAAAGCTAAAATATGAGTTGCTACTCTGTCTAAAAACCATCTGTCGTGAGAAATAATAACCGCACAACCTGCAAAATTTTCCAGTCCTTCTTCAAGAGCTCTTAGCGTATTAACATCAATATCATTAGTTGGCTCATCTAATAATAGCACATTAGCTTCTTGTTTTAAAGTAAGTGCCATATGCATTCTATTCCGCTCTCCTCCGGATAAAACGCCGGCTTTTTTACTCTGATCGGTTCCGCTAAAATTAAAACGCGAAACATATGCTCGGCTGTTCATCGATCTATTTCCTAATTGAATATTCTCGTTACCTTCGGATATTACTTCCCAAACAGATTTTTCCAAATCAATATCTTGATGATCCTGATCTACATAGGCTATTTTAACTGTTGGTCCTACATTAAATTCTCCTTTATCTACATTATCAATCCCCATTATTAAACGAAACAAAGTCGTTTTTCCGGCTCCATTAGGTCCAATAATACCAACAATACCATTTGGAGGAAGATGAAACTCAAGATTCTCAAAAAGTAATTTGTCGCCAAATGCTTTTGAAACACCTTTTGCTTCAATAACTTGATTTCCTAAACGAGGTCCGTTAGGTATATATATTTCTAATTTTTCTTCTTGTTGCTTTTCATCTTGATTCATTAAGCTGTCATAAGCTTTTAAGCGAGCTTTTGACTTTGCATGTCTGGCTTTTGGTGCCATTTTAACCCATTCTAATTCTCGCTCTAATGTTTTGCGTCTTTTACTGGCGGTTTTTTCTTCCATAGAAAGACGGTTTGTTTTTTGCTCTAACCAAGAAGAGTAATTTCCTTTCCAAGGAATACCCTCACCACGATCTAATTCCAATATCCAGCCCGCAACATTATCTAAGAAATATCTATCGTGGGTAACGGCAATTACTGTTCCTTTATATTGTTGCAAATGCATTTCGAGCCATTGTATAGATTCAGCATCTAAATGGTTTGTGGGTTCATCAAGCAAAAGAATCTCCGGCTCCGAAAGCAGAAGGCGACATAAGGCAACCCGTCTTTTTTCTCCACCGCTTAAATTTTTAACGCTGGCTTCTGACGGAGGACAACGTAAAGCGTCCATAGCTCGCTCTAATTTATTGTCTAGTTCCCAAGCATCGTGTTGATCCAGTAAATCTGTTAATTCTCCTTGCCGATCGATGAGCTTCGTCATTTCATCATCAGACATAGGCTCTGCAAAACGATTATTTACTTCTTCATATTCTTTAAGTAGAGAAACCGTTTCGGCAACACCTTCTTCAACTACTTGTTTCACTGTTTTTTCCGGATCGAGGTAAGGCTCTTGATCCAACATACCAACATTAAAACCCGGCGAAAAAACAACATCACCTTCCGTTGGCTTCTCTTTTCCGGCAATAATATTTAGTAAGGAAGATTTTCCCGAACCGTTTAATCCGATAATGCCAATTTTAGCACCATAATAAAACGAGAGGTAAATATTTTTTAAAACCTGTTTGCTTGGACCGTACTTCTTAGAGACGCCCACCATTGAAAATATAATTTTCTTATCGTCAGCCATAATTTAAACAACTAAATTGTTTGGTAAAACTACAAAAATCGTTTGAGTATTTTTATAAATAGATTAGTTATAAAAGCCTTAACTTAATGAGCGCATAGCTTCAACAGGATCGAGTTTAGAAGCTTGATAAGCAGGTATAAAACCACTTACTAAACCAATTAAAGACGAAACCGTAATTCCTAATATTACATTTCCCATTGTAAGTACCATACTAAAATCGGTGGAGGCATTAATAACTAATACTACAGCAAACACAATTAAAAGACCAAATATTCCTCCGATAAGTGCGAGGAAGACAGCTTCAAATAAAAACTGAAATAAGATAAAATAATTCTTTGCTCCAAGAGATTTTTGAATACCGATAATATTGACTCTTTCTTTTACGGAAACAAACATAATGTTAGCAATACCAAAGCCTCCGACTAATAAAGAAAATCCACCTATAACCCATCCAATTGTACCGATAATACCAAAGAAAGCATCAAAACCTTTACTGATAACACTAGTTTCGTTAATGGCAAAATCATTCTCTTCACCGGGTTTTAATCGGTGATATGACCGTAAGATTCCGGTTAACTCATCGCGAAGTTGTCCGTTAGTAATATTGGGTTTGGCTAAAACGGCAATAGTACCACCTCCCGAGCGACGTAGATTTACAAAATTTCGCATATAATTAATGGGGAGAATAAGCGTTTTATCCGGTGAGTTGCCAAAAGCATCGTCGCCTTTTTTTTTGATAACTCCAATGACATATGTTTTATAGCCGCCAATTTTTATGTTCTTGCCAATAGGATCTGTATTAGGAAACAAATTTTCAGCTACTTCGGAACCAATAAGCGCAACACCTCTTCCGTTATTTGCTTCTAACTCAGTAAAAAAACGACCGTTGGAAATCTCTAAGTTCATAATTTTTGGATAGTCGTAAGAAACTCCTTGAACGCTAATATTTTCCATAATATTATTTCCGTTCTTAAGGGTTTTGTTGGTTCCTGCCATAAATGAAGCCGCTTCCATTAATTCACTCTTTTTATTTATGGTATTTAAATCATCGAGATTAGGTTCGTCGCGGTTCATAATTTTCCACCACTCCAGATTTTCTTGCATCCAAGGCCATTTTTGAACAAATAATACATTGCTTCCTAAAGAATTGATACTGTCGCGAAGATAAATTTCCATTGAATCAAAAATAGTGAAGACAGCAATCACCGAAAAAATACCAATAGTTATACCTAATAGTGATAGAAATGTTCTTACCTTGTTTACTACCAGCTCATTAAAGGCAAATATTAAACTTTCTCTTAATAGCTTCAGATAAATCATAAAATTGGTTTTTATGGTTGACGTTAAAATCAGGTAAAGGTAACAAAATTCGCTCCGTGGATATAGAATAAATTTCAGAAAACAGACCGGTTTATTTGTAAAGTTCTCAGCGTATTAAAAAATTGTAAAAATCAATATAATAAATACTTGTAAAATAAGGTATTGTATTTAACTGCAATGAACACTAAGATTCCGATAACTATCGGAACGCAATGGACGCAATATATTGTAAATCACAATAGCAACCTTCGTGTTCCCTTTGCGATCCTAGCGGTAAAACAATAATTATCTAATAATCAATCCGTTTAGAAATTTAAATACACTGACTGGTTATAAAAAATCAACTTTCTATAAAATCTATTAGAGCATCGATAAGCTCAGGAGAGCGTAAGTAACCAAATGATTTATGCGGATTGGAAACACCATTCATTTGATAAGTATTATGGATTAAAGTATCAACAACACGAACACCTCGGCTATTTGGTTTAAAATCATCGGCTAATTTTTTATCAAGAGTAATATTATCTTTTATTGCTGCAAAATTATACCATTTTCGATATACCGCTTCGGGAGTTTGAAGCTTGATATGTCCCTGATTAACTAATTTAGAAGAGTGCGCTATTTTGCTAATTACAAAAGGAGCACCTAAAGGCGAACCCATGGTGACGAAAGTGTTAATTTTAGTTTCTTTAGCAATAAAGCTTAACACATCAAAAGCAATTATTGTCCCCATAGAATGAGCGATTAAAAAAATTTGATCATTATGATGTTTCTTTAAAAGATCGATTAATCTTTGATTGATGCGCCTTTTTAATTCACAATCAGGACTAAGGTTATTTTCACAGTCTTCGGTAAAATATACCTCTAAATCTCTAAAATTATTGTGAATAAAATTCTTAGCTAAGAAAGGATACCTCAGCTTATAATTCTTTTTAAGAAATATTTTATAAATAAAATGCTTCAGTAATTTAACTAATTGTAAACGCACATAAAAATTTCCATTTACAGATTTCTTATTTTCAGGAGTGTAAACCTCATCTAAAAAATAAGGACTGTTTTTATCTTTTTCATTAGGAGATAACGGTTTGTCGTAAAGTATATCAGCCCAGTATACAAGTTCAAGCAAAGGTAATTCAATATTTTTCCCGTTATTTTTTAAGCCTTCTTTAATGGATGCTTTAGCCCAATTTTCTAATAAATTTTTAGGAGGTTTATTTCTCAAGCCATGAATTGCAATGATAACTTTCTTCATTTTAATAATTATAATTGTCAAGAAGACAAATTTATCATTTAAAGTTTAACCTTTACACAGGTAGTTACTTGAGCTCGTTAAATTAATTTACGCTTGATTTTTTGTAAAGAGGGAGATAAAGTAACTTTATCTCCCTCTTTACTTTTAATTATTTTGCCGCACAATCTATGCAAACCATTTTTCCGCTTTTAACACGACCGTATTGTTCAACAACCATTTCGCCACATTCTTCGCAAACAAAACCGTCAAATGAATGCGTTTCTTTAGGCCATTCATAAGTAAAAACATCAGAAACAATCATTATTTTTTCTTCGGGAGCTCCCATAACCATTTTTACTAAAGGCTCAACAACTTCGTCAGGCACTTTTGTTGGTGCTACGCCTACCATTCTGTAATTGGTAAAGAATTCCGTTTTTTTACTGGCCAACATCGCTTCAGCTCTTGGAGTAACCCGTACAGCACGATTTGTTTTTTTATCGATAAGAGTTAAGCCCCATTTGCCTTTGTGGCTTTTTTCGATATTTCCTTTTCCAAAAGTACAGCCTGTAATAACCTGTACACCATCGGCAAAACAAGTAGCACAATGGTTATCGCCTAGTTCCAAAATAGCGTGAATATTACTATCGCCCGTGCGTTCTACACCTAGCTTATTTAATGCCGCTGCTCCAACTCTTAAGCCATTTGGCATTGCTGGACATTTATGTCCGTGAAATGTTTGCCCGAATTCGAGCCATTCTTGAGGATTAATCATAAGACTTATTATTATTTATTTATAATTTGTTTATTATCTGAAACCGAAAATTCCGGTTGGATAGTCGTGTGTTGAATATTAAATGGAAGTAAAGCCGCTTTTATCTTAATCAGGGTTTTTTCAAAATCGCTGATATTTATATTTTCCAAAACATCAATATGCGCTTCAAACATAATATCGTGTTCATTAATTTGCCAAATATGAACATGATGTACGTTTTTCACCTCCTTTAAATTTTCTATTGCTTTTACAACTACGTCAACATCAATATTCTCTGGGGTAAATTGCATAATAATCCGAAGTGATGATTTAAAAATAGTAAGTGATAAATAGAGTAAATAAGCCGCTATACCTATTGAAAAAACAGCATCAATCCAATACCATTGCAAATATTTCATTACTAAACCCCCAATCAAAACCGCAATAGAAGTAAGCATATCACTAAAAAGATGCAGATAAGCCGATTTAATATTCATATTATTTTTAGCATCCTTACGGATAAATAAGACACTTAATCCGTTAACGGCAATACTTGCTATTGCTAACCAAATTACCCAATCGGCAGCTATTTTAGTAGGATAAAAAAATCGCTGAACGCCTTCAAAAAGAATAAAAATGGCAAGCACAATCAATGTTGACGAATTGATAAAAGCAGCAATTATCTCAGAACGTTTAAAACCATAAGTGTGACTATTTGTTGCTTCTCTTTTTGTTAGTTTATTGGCTATATAACTAATAATTAATGATAATACATCACTAAAATTATGTGTCGCATCGCTAACTAAAGCCATACTACCCGAAATAATTCCACCAATTGCTTCGGCTAATGTTATTAGAACATTAAGCGCTATTGACCAACCTAAATTTTTACCATTAACTTCGTGGTGATGATGTTCATGTCCCATAATTATTATTTAAAAAATACTTGCATTTGAATTGAAGCTATATAATTTTCTATTTCCCCTTCATTTATTTGAAAGAAATTATCGAAATAGAGTTTTATTTTATTCTTATTTATTAGGTAATTATACGCTAGTCGATAATAAGGCTTGTCCGTAGTTTCCTCAATTAAATCAGTATACTTTTCGTAAGAGAAAACAAATTGGTTTTTATTCACATTAAGTGTAGATAGAAAATAAAATCCTTCGGCTTTTTCTCCTTCAAAATTGGCATTTAAATATTCTGCTTGAAGCTCAAAAAACCGCGCTTGGAAGTGCACAAAAATATTCGATCGAAAGTCGTTTCCAGTGTATAAAAACGAATCTGGTAATACTTTTGGGATTTCTAGATTTTGGGCATATCGATATTGTAAAGAATAACCAATCTGAAACTTGTTTTGATTCAAAGGAATATTCAGGATTGTTTTATGGCTTAACATATAACCCTGATTTTGAAAGCGATATTCCTTAACTCCATAGCCATTAAAAATTCCAAAATGTGTTTGAATACGTTTGTTTTTGGAATGTAAATTTGCTTGAATTCCGATATCTCTAACGCCCAACATTCCGCTAGGAATTAAAGCGTCTATAGCCTTGGCTCGCTCAATAGTAGATAGAGAATAATCTGACTGAAACCGTTGCAAACTATATTCCGGAACAAACTGACCAAAATCAACAGAAAACAAACCCAAAGTGTAGGCTATTTTTAC
The DNA here is from genome assembly GCA_021157585.1 of Bacteroidales bacterium. Classification (NCBI taxonomy): domain Bacteria; kingdom Pseudomonadati; phylum Bacteroidota; class Bacteroidia; order Bacteroidales; species Bacteroidales bacterium. The sequence goes on from JAGGWH010000133.1 coordinate 8,120, forward strand.
GTCCTGCAAAAAGAATTTTTCTTGAGCTATGCTCGAAATAGTTGCCTGAACCTTATAAGACCAATGCTCAGAAAACTCCGGACTTGATTTCATCCAAAGCTTTAATCGGCGTAAAGAAAAACTGTTATTATCTATGAAATTACTGGAAGCACGCAATTGAGTATAACCATTCCATTCTAATTTAGCCAGATTCTCTTGTGAAAAAGCAGAAATTGTAAATAATAAAAATAAGAGTACGCTTAATTTCTTCATAAGTTTTAATTAGGCAATAAATGTGCTGATGGCTTCCCAGCTTAACTTAACAGCAATCGCTATCAGAACGATGGCGTAAATTTTCTTGACCATTTTAGGTTTAGCTTTATTGCTCATAAAACGAGCACCAAATTGAGAACCAATAATTACAGCTCCAACTAAAATCAGCGTTAAGGGCCAATTCATTTCGCCTTGTGTCATATGACCCAAATAGCCAGAAAACGATGAGAAAGTTACCACGAAAGCTGTTGTTGCTGCGGCTTCTTTTGTTTTATAACCTAAGGCCATTAAAACGGGAGCAAAAATAAATCCACCTCCTATTCCCAACATTCCACCAATAAACCCAACAGATAATCCAACTAAAATACCGATAATAATACGCTTTTTAAGCGATGATTTTTCCTCGGGCTCTTTTTTGTTCACCTGTAAAAGCATACGAATAGCAGCAAATAAAACCAAAATGGCAAAAGCCATTTTTAGATTTGACACTTCTACATATTGCGATGAATAAGCGCCAAATGGTGAAGCAATTAAAGCCGAAACGGCCATAAAGATTCCTCCTTTCCAGTCAACCAGCTTCTTCATTCCAAATTGGATAAGCGCAAAAGAAGTGTTTAATCCATTCAATAAAAGTCCAAGGGGGAGAGCGACAGTAATAAAATCGAAACCCGCCCAGTTTAAGGCAGGAACATAAACCATACCACCTCCAAGACCTAGCATTGCAAATAAAAAGGAGGCAAATAAAATAATAATTCCAATAATAATATTCATACGTTTAATTGTTTATCGCAAATAGACGATTTACATATGTAAAAAAATAGTTAACGAAATAACTCATCAAATAATAATTGTGCTTTTTTCCAATTTTCCTGATTGATACAATACTTTATTTTGGGTGGGGTTAATTCGCCCTGAATTAATCCTGCACCTTTCAGTTCTTTTAAATGTTGCGAAATAGTGGATTGAGCTACAGGAAACAGCTCAACCAAATCGCCAGTAAAGCAGCATGCCTGATGTTCCAATAACTTTAAAATTGAAATACGCAGTGGATGGCCGAGCGCCTTTGCGAAGCGCGCCAATTCCTCCGTCGTTTCTTCGTAATTAATTTGTTCTGTGTTTCTATTCATTTCTAATCGCAAATATACGATTTATTTTTGACTTAGCACTTTTTAACCCCCTTTTTCTTATCTTTAATATTTCCATTTATTTGCCAAAGCAACAAGAGATAACATTAGAGGAACCTCAACCAAAACGCCAACTACAGCGACAAGAGCTGCGGGTGATTGTAAACCAAATAAAGCGATAGCTACAGCCACGGAAAGTTCAAAAAAATTACTTGCCCCTATCATAGCTGCAGGAGAGTTAATGGCATGCGGAAGTTTCAATTTCCGACCTGTAAACCAGGTAAGAAAAAAGATGAAATACGTTTGAATAATTAAAGGAATAGCAATAAGCAAAATAATTAAGGGTTTATTGGTAATTGTATTTCCTTGAAAAGAGAAAAGCAAGATCAAAGTAAGGAGTAAGGAGAAAATAGATACCGGTTTAAATTTTGGTAAAAATTTATTTTCAAACCATTCTTTCCCTTTTTTGCTTACTAAACTTTTTGTTGTAATATAACCTGCAACTAGAGGAACAGCTACAAAAATTAAAACGCTAGCAACCAAGGTATCATAAGGAATTTGAACATCGGTAATCCCTAGTAAAAGACTAACAATTGGGATAAAAGCTACCAGAATAAATAAATCGTTAACCGATACTTGCACTAAAGTAAAATTAGGATCGCCATCGGTTAAATAACTCCACACAAAGACCATAGCCGTGCAGGGAGCCGCACCTAAAAGTATGGCGCCAGCAATATATTCTCCGGCCAATTCAGGACTAATGATAGCGGCGTATATTTTAGTGAAAAATAACCATGCAAAGAAAGCCATAGTAAAAGGTTTGATTAACCAATTGACAATTAAAGTCAGGAACAATCCTTTGGGTTTTTTACCAATATTTTTAAGACTTGAAAAATCAATCTGAAGCATCATTGGATAAATCATTAACCAAACCAAAATAGCCACCGGAATATTAACATTGAACACTTCAATATCACTAAGAATTTCTATACTTTGACCTGAAAAATTCCCTATAAAAATACCTGTTGCTATACAAAGAGCAACCCAAAGGCTGAGGTATTTTTCAAAAAAACCAATTTGTTTCTTCTTTTCCATCATACAATCAAATTTGAGGTTTAATTTCTTTTAGGTAGAACTTATAAAAATGCTCGTTTATTTCATTCCGAACACGTATGTATTCACTCCAAATAAATTCATCAGTCCCTATTGCATCTGACGGATCGTCAAAACCAATATGTAATCGGTATTTTACTTTTCCGATAAAATTAGGGCAAACTTCGTTAGCACCCCCACAAACCGTAATTACATAATCCCACTTATCGTTTAAATATTTTTCTACCGAATCAGAGGTGTGATGACTAATATCGATTCCTATTTCCTTCATTGCTTGTACCGCCTTAGGATTTAATTTGCCGGAAGCTTCTGTTCCGGCAGAATAAACCTTTAAGTTTTTGTTATAAGACACCAAAAACCCCTGTGCCATTTGACTTCTACAGCTATTGCCCGTACATAGGATTAAAATTTTCATATTATTTACATTTATAATCTTGAATACTCAAATTATCAAGAAACAGTTGAAGAATTAATTTTAACTCGGTAATATTTTCAGAGTTTAAACAATATTTGGTTTTTATCTCATTATTGTACCCTTGTATAAGACCGGCTTCTTTTAATTCTTTAATATGTTGATTAACAGTTGTTCTGCTTAATGGTAATTCGCTTGAAATATCAGCTGTAATACAGGAGTTGGATTCTGCTAAAAATTGTAATATTTGTAAACGTGCGGGATGAGCCAAAGCCTTAAAATAATGTGCGCTTTTTACAAGCTCGATATTAAATAATTCTATTTTTGATTGTGCCATTGTATTTTTTTTGACGTAAATATACGTCAAAAACTAATTGCTATGAAAAAAAAGATTTTTCTATTTTAAATGAATAGATTTCACGACTTTTGTTTGAGTATTAATAATTGAAATTAATAGAATATTATGGCTACTGACTTTTTACTTAGTCCGGATCCTTTAGTTAGGTTCTTTAAAAAATCACGACAAGAGTTTACTCGTAAAGACATTATTGAATACATTAAAGATCAGCAAATAGAGATGCTGAATTTTAGATATGTTGGTGGCGATGGGAGATTAAAAACACTTAATTTTGTGGTTAGTGATTACGATCAATTAGTTGAAGTTCTTTCTTCCGGGGAGCGTGTTGATGGCAGTAGCTTATTTCCTTATATTGAAGCGGGGAATAGCGATTTGTATGTAATTCCTCGTTTTAGAACGGCTTTTTTAAATCCATTTACAGATATACAAACGCTTGATATTCTTTGTTCTTTTTATAATAAAGAGGGTGAGCCTTTTGACGGATCTCCGGAATATATTTTACAAAAAGCACATCGTTCGCTTAAAGAAAAAACAGCTTTAGATTTTGAAGTCATGGGCGAATTGGAATATTATGTAATTAGTGAAAAGGAGCCTTATTTTGTAACCGATAATCAAAAAGGTTATCACGAAAGCACTCCTTTTACCAAATGGGAACAATTGCGTCGTGAAGCTATGTTGGCAATATCTTCAATTGGAGGAAACATAAAATACGGTCATTCTGAAGTAGGAAATTTTACCGTTGGTAATTTAGAATACGAACAAAATGAAATAGAATTTAAACCATCTAAACTCGAAGATGCTGCCGATCAATTAATAATTGCAAAATGGGCATTACGTACTTTGGCTCATCGTTATGGAGTAACTGTAACTTTTGCTCCTAAAATTACCGTTGGTAAAGCCGGAAGCGGATTGCATATTCATACTCGCCTGATGAAAAACGGTGTAAATCAAATGATAGAAAACGGAAAAATTAGTGCTACAGCAAAAAAAGCTATTGCCGGATATTTGTCCTTAGCAAAATCTTTAACTGCTTTTGGAAATACTAATCCAACATCATATTTTAGGTTAGTACCTCATCAGGAAGCTCCTACAAATATTTGTTGGGGCGATCGTAATCGTTCTGTTTTAGTTCGTGTTCCTCTTGGGTGGAGCGGACAAAAAGATATGCTGAAAAATGCTAATCCGTTAGAAGAAACAAATACAACCGACTTTAGCAGTAAGCAAACGGTAGAGTTTCGTTGTCCTGATGGTTCGGCAGATATATATCTTTTAATAGCAGGATTAACGGTTGCTGCTCGTCACGGATTAGAAATGGAAAATGCTTTGGAGTATGCCGATAAAACTTATGTCGATGTAAATATTTTTGAAGCAAAGTATAAAGAAAAAGCAGATAGTTTAGACAACTTACCTGTTTCTTGTTGGGACTCAGCAAAAGCACTCGAATCTCAAAAAGACATTTTTATGAAATATAATGTTTTTGATAAGCGAACAGTTGATGGTATTATTGCTAATCTAAGAGCATTTAAAGATGAAAATTTACGTGTGGAAATAGATAATGATGAAGAGAAAATCTTAGAATTAGTCGATCGCTTTTTCCATTGCGGCTAAATCAGTGAGTCTTTAATTTTGTGAAGCAAAATTATATAGCCGAACTGATTCTGAGCGTTTACATTGAGCGCAGTCGAAATGTAGTCGAAGGATCACATGGAACGCCAAAGACGCTATACTATTATAGTAACTGAAATTTAATATGAAACAAGAAGTTCATATCTATTTTGCTCCTTTTCAGAGCATTACTACTCCTACTTTTCGTAATATATATTCACAATATTTCAAAGGAGTTGATAAAATGTTTACTCCTTTTTTTGCTAATATAAAAGCCGGTGAGAAATTAAGTTTAAAAGATATTAAAGCTCTAAAAAATCAAAAAGAGAATAATATAGAAGTCGTTCCGCAAATTTTAAGTAAAGATGCTGATGAAATTATTTGGTTTGCGCAAAATTGCCAACAAATGGGATTTAAAGAGCTAAATTGGAATTTAGGATGTCCTTATCCACAAGTAGCCAATAAAAAATCAGGTTCCGGCTTATTACAATATCCTAATTTAGTAAATGATATTCTGCAAAAAGTAAGCGCAGAAATAAAAATCCCTTTTTCTATAAAATGCAGATTAGGTTATGAATCTAAAAATGAGTTTGACGAACTTATACCTATTTTTAATCATTATCCTATTAAAGAAATTACTATTCACGCACGTACCGGAAAACAGATGTATGGCGGGGAAATAAATAGAGAATATTTTGCTGATATTGTTTCTCAAATAAATTCTCCCGTAGCTTATAACGGTGATATTTTCAGCCTCGACGATTTTATAGAATTTAAAAATAATTTTCCTAGTGTAAATAGTATAATGTTAGGTAGAGGAATCCTCAAAAATCCTTTTCTCCCTGCCCAAATTAAAGGCTTGGATTTACCGGTTGATTTAAAATCCCATCTTAAGTTATTTGTCGATAATTTGTATTACGCTTACAGAAAAGAAAAAAATAATCAACTTAGCTTATTAAGTGCGTTAAAAGAATATTGGACATATTTAGCCAATGCTTTTGATGAACCAAATAGAGTTTATCGGAAACTTAAAAAATGTAAATCTTTTGATGCTTATGAAGATGCCGTTAATGCTGTTTTTGAAGAATATAATTTAACTGTGTAAAATAATATTTTAAAATCATTTTTGTGCGATAAAGTAAAAACAGATAAGAATAATGGAAAAACATATACTCTCAAAATCGACATTTATTAAAGGTCATCAATGTTTAAAAGCACTTTATCTGCATAAAAAAAGACCTTTTTTGCGCGATAAATTGAGTGCTGAACAAAGAGCAAAATTTAAACGTGGTCATAAAGTAGGGGATATGGCTCAACAGCTTTTTCCGGGAGGGATAGATGTTTCTCCAAAATCACCATCGCAATACCAAAAATCTGCTATCAGAACACAAGAACTAATTGCAGAAGGGCAAAGCATTATTTACGAAGCTACATTTCAGTTTAATAAAGTGTTGGTAATGCTCGATATTTTAGTGAAAACCGAAAAAGGCTGGGAGGCTTATGAGGTGAAAAGTTCGCTTAGCCTTTCAGAAACCTATTTTACAGATGCCGCTTTGCAGTATTATGTAATTACAAATAGTGGATTGGATTTAGTTTCCTTTTCTTTAGTTTATGTTAATGAGAATTACAGCTTAGGAGTGGAGAATGAAATAGATGTACAATCCTATTTTATCAAGCAAGATGTTAGTTCGGAGATAAAAGAAAAACAAGCTCAAATTGCCGAAGAAATTGAAGCTGAATTGCAGATTTTAACAGAAGCTCATTCGCCAAAAGTTGAGGTTGGAGCTCATTGCTTTTTTCCATATAATTGCGATTTTTTAGGCTTTTGCTGGAAGAAAAAACCAACAGATATTTTTAAAATTCCCGCTTTGAGTGGAGATGAACGTAGGGAGCTGTTGAATCAGGGTATTTTCAGTCTCGAAAAGTTACAAGCTCAGGAATGGGAAAATCCTTTAGTAGAAAAGCAGCTTGAAAGTTTAGCAAAAAAACAAGCCTTTGTTACGGAAGATTTAAAGGCTCTTTTATCTGCTTTGCCGGAGCATACAGCCTATTTAGGTTTTGTTGCACGACAAGAAGCTATTCCGCAATGCATTGGCGATAAACCTTATCAAAATCAGCTTTTTGCTTATGCATTTTTGTTTGATAATAAAAAGGAAAATAGTTTATTTTCCGGTCGGTGTGAGGAATACCAACACTTTATTGAGCAGTTAATATTTAAATTAAATACAAGAACTAAAATTGTAGTTTTTGATAGAGAATATTTTGCGGCGGCTTTAGAACAAGTGGCAGAACAATTCCCAAATCTATTAAAAGAAGTCGAGCGAATTAACCAAAAAACTTTGGGCATTAAGCAATGGATTAAAGACGGTCTTTTCTATTTCCCGGGCTTTAAACACGATTTACTTTTTAAAGACATTATCAGCAAAGTATTAAATGTGTTTCCTTTTTCAAAGCAGCCCATTTATGCCGATGTTTTAGCGGTAAATATGTTCAATCAAATACTGGAGAAATTAAGTCTTTTTGATGAAAGCAATGAAGATGCAAATGCAATTTTGACCTATGTTGAGAGTTTAGCAAATTATACTCGGCAAACAGCAGAAAAATTAAAGCAATAAAAAAAGCCACAGCAAATAAGCTGTGGCCGGAACAGGTTTTGAACAAAGCTGAATCTGTTAAAAACTGTATTTTATTTTAATGTAAGCCATGGAGTTGTCTTTATACTGTCCAAAGCGTCCACTTTCATCGCCTACAAAAACATTTGCTCCTAATAAAATAGAAAAACTATCGTCGTAGTCGTAAGTGATTTTTGGGCGAATTAAGGCATCTTCATTACTAAGTCCTATGTAAGAGAAGAGCTCTAAATGAAGTGTTTCTCGTAGTACATCAGCATGAGCTAAAAATGTTAAGGTATTTTCGGTTTCCTGACTTAGCATTCCCGGTTCGTAATCCAGTATATACTGTTGAATAAATTGAGTGCTGAATTTTACGGATTTAATATTAAAATCGAGTCCTAAAACATAATGCAAATAGTCTTTTTCAACTAAAGCATCAACAGCTTGTATATCTTCAGTTTGGAAATATTTTCCATTATAATAAGCAGCTTCACCTCTAAATATCACACCTTTTATTTGTGTGCTAAATGATCCTCCTCCAAGTGTTAAGCGGTGATATTCGGGAGTAACATTTAAAGTTGTTAAAATTGGAGATTGTGTGTTTGGATCCATTCCAAAAGTTTTATTTACGTGCATCACGGGTATATCGTCCCAAGTATAGCCTCCCATAATTTCAAAATCTACAAAAGAAGTTATTCCTGTAAACTTGGCAAACACTTCGCTATTTTCCAGACTGGGGGTTACGTTTTTCTTACTATTATCAAAAGTTGGTTGAATAGGAAATTCGGGTTGAATATACCAAATAGAATTTGATGCTGGAGTTTCTATTGCTGTAAAAAACGGAATCCAAATAAGTTCAAAAGTATTGTTTCCGAAATAATAATCCACTTTTGTAGCATAAACACCGGATCTGATTTCATCAAAATCAGGTAGAAGAAATTCTGTAAGGTTTAAGGGTGAAACTACATCGGTAATAAAAACGCCATCGGCTTTACCCCAAACTACTTGTTGTTTACCAATACGGATATCGAAATTATTGAAATATAAGTCGAGATAAATCTCACGCATATTAAATTTCAAACTATCTGTATTATAAGAATAAAGCATAGGATTGGCTTTAAAAGCTACTTTGCTTCCACGTTTCTCAAAATTCAAATTAAGTGTATTTTGTAATATTGAGAAGTCGCCACTATCAAATAAAACTCCGGTATAATTTCTGGCATATCCGGAAATATCTACATCCTGTGATTTTAGCATAGGAGTTATTAGAAGCGTTAAAATGATTAGTATGTTAATTTTCTTCATTTGTTATATTTTATTTTTTTAATTATTGAATCTAAGTATCTCTGTTACAACTCCAAAACTGATAAGAGAGAGTTGTCTGTCGAAATAAATATTATAATAATCTCTGCCCCTAAAAATAGACACAAAAAGACCGACATCCTCTAAACCTGTAGGATAATAAGAGACCGTTAAGCTCAATTCGAGCCTTTTTTTGTCAAATGTTTTCCAATTGCTTACATCACCAAAAAGAATGGTTGATTTTCCTTTTATGGAGAATAATGCTTTGCCCTTGTTATTAGCATCACGTTTTCTGTTCAACTTAAATACTGAGAAAGAAGAATGCCAACGTAGTGTGCTAAAGAGTCCTTCCAATTCGTTTGTGGTAAAGCCCGGAGCATGATATTCGATGGATGAGCTATAAAACTGCATTGCTTTAAAGCGAGGATTATAATTGGTTTTAATAAATCCAAATTCAAGGTAGTTGGTTGCAAAATTACCGGTAATATGATTGATTTCTCCGTTTTCGAGAAAAGAATCTCCCTCTTGCCCGTTAGAATGATGAGCTATACGTCCGAAAAGATTCAAATGACTAAAGGGTGGTCGTTCTCCTAAAGCATAATAAACAGTTATTTGTGGAATATAGCTTGGTGTACGTACCGGAAAAGATTCTTCTTGATACATACGAAGAATTATTTGCGGTGTTAGTACTCCCATTAAACGAGCATTCTTACTTTTTCGGATATAAAAATTAGGAACAAAATTAGCTTCAAACCAAAGAGGATCAATATTTCCAACACCGCCTAAAATAGTAAAATAACTATTTCCTTGGTTAACTTGAGATACTGTTGTTAAATCTATGATGCCTTTGTTTATATCAGTTTCTTGTCCTACCGCTATTTGTGCTAGCAGTAGAACAATAAAACTAATTAGATAAACTTTTTTAAAAGCCATTATTCCCAATTATATTTTTACATTCCGCGCATCATCATACGCTCGGTAAATAAAGATTCTTGTATTTTGTTTGTAATATTAATATCCCTTAAATCCATAGTTGTACGGTGGTTCTTTTGAACATTTTCCATTTCAGATAAATTTATGATTAAGAAACCATCATAGTCTTTGTACTCTTTAATATGAAGGATTTTTAAAAGGTCGCCATCTTCATCGTAGAATTCTTTTTTAAGACCAATAAAATCATTTTTAATAATCCATGTCTTGGTTTTAGAATACATATAATCTTCGTCTTTAGAAACACTTTCTACAACATAACATTCTTTGCCATCTATAGTTTCCTCGCCAATAAGTGTATGTGTATCGTCTTCTAATTTACGATCGCCTAAATCGTCGTAAGTAAAATCAGATCCCATAAAATAATCACTTTTACTATCGCTTGAAATACGTTTAGTTTTTTTAATGGCAGGAAGATAAATCCACTGGTCATCACTTTTGTTATCATCATCATAAGTCCAATTCATAAAAGAGGTGTTCTTAACATCAGCAGGAGTTAGAAAGAACATAATGCTCTTTTCTACTTTTCCAAGATCCTTTGTAAATTGTTTAATTGTACGAATGCGTGTGTTTCCGCTTTTGTTGGTTAAAGTCATTGTTAAAGTTGCAGTTTGCATAGGAGGAGTAGGTCTATTATAAACCTTTTCTATAATTTGTTTTCCGTTTAAATCTTGTGCCGATAACGAGCTGTATATGCCTAAACCAAAGATTAGGACAAGAATGGATATTTTAAATTTTTTCATAATATTATTTATTTTGAGATTATTTTTTCTAATTTTTCTTGTGAAATGTATTGTGCTTGATAATTGATGTCATATCTGTTTAGCCAACGTGTAAAAGCACGCATATGGTTCTCTGAACCTCGGAGCAAATTGGAATATACCAAAGAGATATCCTTACTATCAACATCTTCTTTTAGATATTTCTCCAGGTCGAAAATATCCACATCTTCAACGGTTGCACCAACCACAAGAGCTTGTTGTAAAGATTCGTTTCCTTGCGCAATTAAAGCATCGTAAAGTTTCTGTAATTCAGAAGAATGAAAACTACCAATTTCCAAGTTTTTTTCATATGCTATTTCATATTTATCAAGTAAAGATGCGACATTGCTTTGATGATGATCTTCTGCTTTGGATATGTTTGAAAATATGCGAAGATCCCATTTGCTGTACAATGTTTTATAAACATCGCCGGCTAATTTTTCTTCTTCATACATATGTAGCAAGCTTTCCTTTTCAGCTTGATTAACATCCTCTTTGGGCATGTCAACAGCTATACAATCGCTTTGTTGCGCGAATCCAATAGTTGAACTTAATAAAAGAACAGCAATAAGTACAAGATGTTTTAGATTTTTCATTTTTACTTTTTCTTTTTAAGATAAACTTTTGTTTGATTCATTAAAACTAACATAATGGTAAGTGTACCTATAAAGCTGGTAAACATATTCAAGGATACTAAAGCACCTAATTCACGGTTAGGTGGGAATACGGAAAATACTAAAACCATAAATCCTAAAATGACAACCACAGCATTAAAACTAATGGCACGACCGGAATGAGCCATAGTTTTTTGAGCAATTTCTAAACTGTTATTGCTCGTCTCAGCATTGTGCCGATATTGTTCAATAAAGTGAACGGCATAATCTATCCCTATTCCTATAGCAATACTTGAAAGCAGGGCTGTTGTTGAGTTTAGAGGGATATTTAAAAATCCCATAACACCAAATCCTATAACCGTAGTAATTAAAATAGGAACAGTACCAATCAATCCGATGGTAAATTTCTTAAACATTAACGAAAGCAGAACAATAACAATAATGATGGAAAGGATAAGACTCATAACTTGTCCTTCGAGTATAAGATCTGTAAATACTAATCCTTTATATCCGCTTCCGGCATATTTAATATCAATACCTAAATCGTTAAAATCTTTATTGTAAGTGTCAATTACAGCGATAGCAGAATTTATAGCTTTGGAGTTGTCGCTTTTTAGTTGAAAATTGACATTTAGTTTAGAATAATTGTAATCTACAACAGCATTTAAATTTTCCGGATCGCCTGACATTTCATAGAGCAATAAATATTGAGCAATCATATCTTGATCATCAGGAATGCTGTTGAATGCTTCATCATCGGCATTCATTACCTTATTCATTCGTTTTACATAATCAGTTAAGGTAAAGGAGTTTCCTACAACAGCTAAAGAATCAACTAAATTACTTTGCATTTTATCAACCAATTTTAATACTTGAGGGTTTTTAAAAGCATTTTCTTTTCCGTTAGCATCTAAAATTAGGTTTAAGGTGGTTGTTCCTCCAAAATGACTATTAATAAAATGATCAGTTAAAACGATATCACTGTCTTTTTCAAATTTTTCTAAAAAGCTGGAGTTAATCCATATTTTTTGCATTCCAATAATCATCACAACAATTAAGACTGCTGTTCCGATAATAGAAACTTGTTTGTATTTTAAGATTCCGTTAGTTAACTTATCTGCTAAATGTGAACTGCTTCCTCCTTGTTTCTTTTTTGAGGCTTTTACTTTTGGAAGTCCAAAGGCTAAAATTCCGGCAGGTATGAAGACTAAGGAAAATACCATAGCCATTAAAACACCAAAAGAGGCAAATAATCCAAAGTATTTTATTGGATATACTTGTGAAGTAAGTAAAGAAACAAAACCAACAGCAGTAGTTACAGAGGTCATAATAACAGGTTTCCACATTTTAACTACCATATCACTTACAGCTTCTTTTTTTGTTGCTTGTGGGTTATGCATCAAAAATAATTGTAAATGACTGTAGAGGTGAATTCCGTCCGCTACTCCAATCGCTATAAGCATTACGGGAATCATTGTTGATACGGCATATATAGGAATATTTACCATTGCCATTAAACCGAAAGCCCAGATGGTAGACAAAAACACTACTAACATGGTTAGTATAGTACTTTTTATGCTTCGTAAAGTGATAAATAGAACTATTGTAATTACTAATAAAACAATAGGAACCATTTTTTTCATATCGGCAGGACCAAGTAATGCCATAGTGCCTTCAATAATTGGTCGCCCTGCCACATAAATTTTTATATCATCTGTTTGATAAGAGTCTGCTAAATCAAGAATTTCCTTATAAAATTCTTGCGAAAAAACACCATCTTCTATTTCGGCAATAACTACTGTAACGGTTTCGTCTTTAGAAACTAAACGACCGAATACCATTTCGTTATTAAGTACATTCTCTCGAATTTTATCTAGTTTTTCTTGAGTTTTTGGAACGCGCTTGTAAAAGGCTTTAACATCCATCCCTTCCTCTGTTCCTATAATATTATCGGCAGTATATAAAGAAGTTACATCATCTTTATTAATTTGTTCAAGTTTTTGTAGTTTTCTTGTAAGTTTTTTTAAAGTATCGAGTGTTTCCGAATTGAATACACCATTTTTGTTTTCCAATGCAATAATAATTCCATCGTTAATGCCAAACCATTCTTCGGCCATATCGCTATAAACAAAAGCCGGATGATCTTTGGGCATATATTCGTCTAGGTCTGTTTCCATGCGCGAATTTTCTTTCATCTTCATAAAGAAGACTACGGTTAGAATCAAGCTGATTCCCAGAATTAACCAAGGTGTTTTTAATAATTTTAAAAGTATTTTTTGCATGATATATAAATTAGTAATTAGTGTTTCAATGCTTGAATAAGTGTTGAGAATAGGATATTTCCTTTTTCAACGAGATTGAAATTATGGCCGCTAAATTTCCACTGTCTAACCAATTGGCGCATAGATCCAAAAAACAGAATAGTAAACATTTCGATATTAGCGCTTTCTGAAATTTGTTTTGCTTGTTTTAATTTTATGAGCATGCCTTTCACAATCTCCTCATTCATTTGTTGAATTTCCATCACTTTTTTAGCTAATCGAGATTCGTTTTGAAAAATCTCTTCAGAAAAAATAACAGAAACTAAGCTTGGGTTATTTGCAAGACGATGCAATACTTGTGTATAAAAGTTTTGCATTTTAATAAGAGGCTCGGATTTATCTTGCTCCAATATTTGTACTCTTTGCATAAGGTCTTCCTTAAACCCGTTCAAAACGGTACAAAGAATATCAAATTTGCTATCAAAATGTCTATATATTGCTGGTTCAGAAATTCCAATGGCTTTTGATATGTTCTTAATAGTTAAACCTTGTATCCCTTTTTCATCGATAATTTGTATCGACTTTTCGATTATTTCTTCTTGTCTTTTAGATAACATTATAAAAAAGTTAGTTAGTATTCGCTCACAAAGTAACTACATATTTTCGGACTGACCAAATATTTAAATAAAAATATAGTAACTTATTGTGACAAAGATAATTACATTTTTTATTAAAAAGCAACGATAGTTTCAAATGTAAATAAAAAAAAACGGTTTAGTTGAGAGTATACAGAAATTAAATAATTAACATTTACTTTTGGTGTCGTTTTTTCTTTTAGGAATTTGTATCTTTGATTAAGAGAATTTTTAAACGGATTAATTATGAAAAAATTTGCTGTGGTTTTATCTGGTAGCGGTGTATTTGATGGAGCAGAAATACATGAAGCTACTTTAAGTTTATTGGCTATTGCACAAGCAGGAGCCGAATATGAAATTTTTGCACCTGATACTCCTCAACATCATGTTATAAATCATATAAGTGGTGAAGAAATGGACGAAACGCGCAATGTTCTTATTGAATCGGCACGTATTGCAAGGGGAAAAATAAAGGCTTTAACAGAATTTGATGCGTCGAATTTTGATGTTTTATTGTTTCCCGGAGGATTTGGTGCTGCAAAAAACCTGTCTTCATTAGCTTTTGACGGACCAAAATGTAGTGTTAATATAGATGTCGAAAATTCTATTAAAGCCATGCTTAGTGCAAAAAAGCCTATAGGAGCTTTATGTATTGCTCCGGCAGTTGTTGCTAGAGTTATAGAAGGTGTAAAAGTAACTATAGGACAAGATAAAGATACCGCTAATGCCATTGAGGCTATGGGTGGAATACATATAAATACCAATCATGGCGATGTTATTGAAGATGCTGTTTACAAAGTATTTACAACTCCTTGTTATATGCTCGATGCCAGTATAATAGATATTTATAATGGTGCCAATAATGTAGTAAATGCAATTATGGAAAGTATAAAATAAAAAAAGCATTCGTCAGATCTCGGTGAGAGCTCAGTCGAATGCTGACAGATGCTTTTTTTATAATTTATTGATTATCAGCTTCCAATTCGGTATAAATCATTTCCAGTCGAATTCGCGATTCAGGATTGACATCAGGATCATATCCTGCTCCAATTAAACGAGATCCTTTATTAGTTGAACCTACAATCTGCAATAGAATATTATCTGTATCAAATTTGCCGGCAATATAGTCTTTCATAAATCTTGTAATTCTGAACTCATATTGTTTGGATGAGCTGTTGTAGTAACCGCCAAAATATTCATCTCCGCCGCCTGTATCTTCAAGATAATAATAGTTACTTGTACTGTCAACATCCGAATATCTTTTTTGTAATAAAGACAAATTAGCAGCTTCTGCAAACATATTATCCGGATCTATATTTGTGATTATCAGTTTAGCTTCGTTGATGGCATATTTAGCAAAGTCTTCACGCTTAAACAGGGAAGGGAAACGGATATAACTATCTACTCCACCTAAAGTTTGTAAATAGAATTTTTGCTTTCCTTTAGTGGTGTCTTTTTCTATCACTTGGCTATAAAAATCAGCATCTGCATCAATATAATCAAAATGATCAAAATTTTGAAAAGAAGCCGATCCTGCACTTGGTACAAGATTATAGCTTAAAGAATCATCAATAGAATTACTATAATATACTGTTAGTTTAGATAGGGATCCGTACATATCTAAAAAGGTAAGGTTGCCAACACCACCATTATCAACGGGTTCAAAATAAAGACCTTTAAAAAGATCAAGAAAATCCGCATTATTATAATAGATAGTATCTTCAAATGACATTAGGCGCTGACCTAGATCGTCGGATAAACGCAAAGTAAAATAAGGCGCAACCATAACGGTATCAATCAAAACACTATCCATAGGCTTAGGAATTAAGGAAATCTCGCCAAGTAATTCCGGCAGATATTCTGCTGTTTGGTTAGAATAGTAAGCCGTATCCACATCAAGTAATTCGTTTAACTCATATACTCTAAAAGATAGAGGGGCTAAAGAATCTCCATAAACAGAGGTCATCTGATAAGGGATTGATAAAACGAGAGAATCGAAGACTCTGTTATCACCAAAAGTAAAGCTTGCCAGCGAAAGGTTATATTGCATATAAAGGCTTGCTTTTGTTTTACCGAAAACCGGATCGTTAACAACTCCCAAGACATTGTTCACTAATTCGTCAGTACGCACGGAATCACGTAAAATAGAATATACCTGAACATTTGCTGTATCAGAAAAGTGAACGATAAGCGGGTTATTCCCAACAATATCTAATCCTATTTGAGAAGGTTCTTTTTTACAGGAAAAAAATAGCATCCCTATAACTAAGAGTGCAAGTACGCTTTTTATAAAGCTTGATGTATTCTTCATTCAACCAATTTTAGTTCGCAAAAGTAAAGCCTTTTACAAAAGCTACATAAGGAAATATCTTAATTTTTGTTATAAAACAGGCTATTCTTCCAATAAGCTGTTATAGAAATTATCAAAAGTATCCACATAATCCTCTGCTCCGGGATAAGGAAGAACAGGTTTTCCGCTTTCTTCAACCATTTTTTGAACTTCAGCATCTATGGTATCGCAATTTATTATAACTGCATCAGAGTATTTTAAAGCGCCTTTCATAAGGTCGGTATATGTTCCGCCTTTAAAAACGTCTAAATCGGAGTCCTCAATACCTTCCATTTTAATTTTTTTGGTAAGAGTATTACCTAATTTTTCCGGAAAGCTATCGTTATAAATACTTATTACCACCTTGGTATCCGCAAATAATGGATTGTCTTTTAATGCTTTTTTTACATATAAAGGAACCATACTGGCTATCCAACCATTTATATGAATAATATCCGGAGCCCAACCGAGTTTTTTAACGGTTTCTAAAACTCCACGCGAATAAAAAACAGCACGTTCATCATTATCTTTATAGAAAACATTTTTCTTATCTCTAAGAACTGTTTTTCTTTGGAAGAACTCTTCATTATCAATAAAATAAACCTGCATACGAGCTTGTTGTATAGAAGCAACTTTAATGATAAGTGGATGATCTTGATCGTCAATAATTAAATTCATCCCTGAAAGGCGTATTACTTCGTGAAGTTGATTACGCCGCTCGTTGATAATTCCGAAACGCGGCATAAATGTTCTGATTTCTTTTCCTTTTTCTTGAATTCCTTGAGGAAGATAACGACCTATTTTACTTTGGAAAGTTTCTGGTAAATAAGGTGTTATTTCCTGATTTACGAATAATATCCTTTTTTTCATTGCAATGGATTAAAATTTACAAAATGTGGTATTAAAAAGCGAGTTGAATTTGACGCAAGCTTAAAACATTTTTGCAAAGGTAAACATTTTTTAAAAATTTGACAGCTATTGCCTTATCGAAAAAGAATAACTTACTGATTAAAAGTTAAAACAATAAAATATATCTAATCAGAGTTGGTAGTTTATTTTTTGCCTGCTTTTGCCCAAGAGTCTCTCAAACCCACCGTTTTGTTAAAAACCATAAGGTCTTTGGTGCTGTCTTTATCTACATTAAAATATCCTAAACGCTCAAATTGATAATAGCTTAATGCTTCTGCATTCTTAACAGATGGTTCTACAAAAGCTTTTTCAATAATATTTAATGAGTCAGGGTTAAGAAATTCTTTAAAGCCTTTTTCCTTGTTTCCATCAGGATCGGGAACGGTGAATAAACGATCGTAGATACGTACTTGCGCTTCAATATTATTATTGGCATCAACCCAGTGTAAAGTTCCTTTAACTTTTCGACCGTCTGGCGATTTTCCTCCTTTTGAAAGAGGATCGTAAGTACAGATTAATTCTGTAATATTTCCGGAATTGTCTTTAATTACTTCTTCACAAGTAATAAAATAAGCGTAACGTAAACGTACTTCACGACCGGGAGCAAGACGGAAGAATTTTCTAGGAGCATCTTCCATAAAGTCGTTGCGTTCAATATAAATCTCGCGCGAAAATGGAATCATACGTTTCCCTGCACTTTCATCTTCAGGATTGTTTACTGCTTCTAAGTATTCGCTTTGATCTTTCGGATAGTTTTTTATAGTTACTTTTAAAGGATCAAGAACAGCCATTACTCTATTGGCGCGTTTGTTTAAATCTTCTCTAACACTATGTTCGAGCATGGCAACATCAATAACATTATTTCTCTTGGCAATGCCTATGCGATCAGAAAAATTACGTAGAGATTCGGGTGTAAATCCACGTCGGCGCATCCCTGAGATAGTAGGCATACGAGGATCATCCCAACCATTAACAAGTTTTTCCGTTACTAATTCAAGTAATTTACGTTTACTCATTACGGTATAACTCAAATTTAATCGAGCAAATTCTATTTGTTGTGGGTGAAAAACTTCAGCTTCATTCAAAAACCAATCGTAAAGCGGACGGTGATTTTCAAATTCTAAAGTACAAAGCGAATGGGTAATTTTTTCTATACTATCTTCTAAACCGTGTGCCCAGTCGTACATAGGATAAATACACCAAGTATCGCCGGTACGGTGATGATGAGCATGACGAATACGATACATTGCTGCATCGCGCATTTGCATATTAGGAGAGTCTAAACTTATTTTAGCTCGAAGGGTTTTGCTGCCGTCGGGAAATTCTCCGGCTTTCATGCGTGCAAATAAATCCAAATTTTCTTCCACACTACGATTCCTATACGGACTTGCTTGTGCAGGAACAGAAGGTGTTCCGCGTGTTTCAGAAACTTCTTCCGCACTTAAATCACAGACATACGCCTTGCCTTTTTTTATTAGCTCAACAGCAAAATTATACATCTGATCAAAATAATCGGAGGCGTAATAAAGACGGTCGCCCCAATCAAATCCTAACCATTTTATATCTTCAATAATCGAATCAACATATTCAACATCTTCTTTGGTGGGGTTGGTGTCGTCAAAACGCAGGTTGCAAAGTCCATTATACTTTTGGGCTATACCAAAATTTAAACAAATAGATTTGGCATGACCGATATGCAGATATCCGTTAGGTTCCGGTGGAAAACGGGTGTGAACACGACTATCGTTTTTACCGCTCTTTATATCATTTTCAACGATTTGTTCTATAAAATTTAAGGAAGGCTTATTTTCCTCTTGAATATTTTTGTCACTGTTTTCCATAAATGCTTTTGAATTTAAAACTGCAAAATTAATACAATAATTGATGTTAAAGCGAGAGCTTTAAATGATTTCGTAAAAAGAATTTTTTTGAGGTGGGGCGGTAGTGTAGATTAACTAAAAAGTTTAACAGCTTCCACCATTTGTTGGAGCAATTCAGGTTGCTGTTCGAGAATATTTCCTACAACAATAAGATCGGCTCCGGCAGCACATTTAGCTTTAGCTAATTCAGCTGTACGTATGCCTCCGCCTACTATTAAGGGAAGAGCAACGTCTTTTCTCACTTGACGAATCATAAGATCGGAGACAGTATTTTTTGCTCCACTACCGCCATCAAGATAAATTAATTTATGCCCTAACATTTCTGCTGCTTGTGCTGTTAATGAAGCAATTTCTGCTTTATCGGAAGGGATTGGCAGAGTTCCGCTAATATATTGTGCTGTAGTTATATTTCCTCCGTCAATAAGCATGTAAGCCGTTGAAAGGGTTTCTATTTTAGCTTGTTTTATGTACGGAACAGCTTCTACATGACGACCAATAAGCAAATCCGGATTACGACCGGAAACAAGAGAGAGTAGTAATAATGCATCGGCCTTAGCGTTGACTTGCATAACGCTACCCGGAAAAATAACTAAAGGAATAGATGTTTCTGTTTTAAAAATTTGGAGACAAGTATCGAGTAAATCTTGCGATAGCAAGCTGCCCCCAACAAATAAATAATCAATAGGAAGGTCTTTAAAGCTTTGTGCCATAGCGTAAAAATCGGCTTCCTGATGTTTATCAGGATCGACTAAAATGGCAATTTGTTTTTTACCTTGCTGTTTTTTTTCCAGAATAGTGGAATAAACTTTCATGTGTGTTAAAGTAGGAGTCAAAAGTAAGGAATTATTTGTGAATCTCAAATTAAGAAAATATTGCAAAATAAATTGTTTTTATTTAATTTAGGTGCGACTGTATCTCGAATTATGAATGATTATTAAAGAACACATAATATTCTTTTAACTTAGCATAGCTATGATTTATGTACTTTTGTGCATTATAAATTTAATGAAAAATGAAAAAAAATTCAAAATTCTCCACTAATCCCTTTGTTAAAAATATTTTAAGCGAATTTGCCAATAACCCATATAGTGCATTCAATTATAAGCAGATGGCAAAACGTTTAGGGATTAAAGATAAGGCGGGAAAAACACAAATAATGGAATTATTATCTGATTTATTCAGACAAAAAATTCTTATAGAATCTAAACAAGGTAAATACAAAATTAGTCCGAAGTATATTACTACCTACGGAAAGGGAAAATCGTATGCAATAGGAAAAGTAGATATGTTATCGACAGGAAAAGCATATATAATAAATAGCGAAGGCGGTGATGATATCTTTATTTCGGCAAATAATACTAAAGATGCTTTAAATGGTGATAAAGTAAAGATATTTATTTTTCCAAAACGTCACGGACGAAAATTAGAAGGACAAATTTTGGAAGTTTTAGAGCGAGCTAAAACAAAGTTTGTAGGAACTATTGAAATATCAAAAGGCTTTGGATTTGTTATTCCAGACGATTTAAAAGTAGCTGTTGACTTTTTTATTTCAAAAGATAAAATTAACGGAGCTAAAGATGGTCAAAAAGTTGTTGTTGAATTAGACTCCTGGCCGGAACATGCTAAAAATCCTTTTGGAAAAATAGTGCAGGTTTTGGGCGATCCGGGAAACCATGGAGTAGAAATACAATCTATTGTTTTGGATTATAATTTCGATCTTACTTTTCCAAAACATGTAGAAGATGCAGCAGCTAAAATTCCAAATAAAATTTCAGTAAAAGAAATTGCCAAAAGACGGGATTTTAGAGATGTATTTACTACTACTATTGATCCTTATGATGCTAAGGATTTTGATGACGCAATAAGCTTGCGAAAGATTAAAGATAATCTTTGGGAAGTTGGTGTACATATTGCTGATGTTTCGCATTATGTGACTGAAGGTTCTGTTATAGATGTTGAGGCATACGAAAGAGCAACATCTATTTATTTGGTTGATAGGGTAATTCCAATGTTGCCCGAGCATTTATCTAATTTTGTTTGTTCTCTTCGTCCGGGAGAGGATAAACTAACTTTTTCGGCTGTCTTTGAAATAGATGAAGAGGGTAAAATACATTCGGAGTGGTTTGGAAGAACTCTTATCAATTCTGACCAACGTTTTACTTACGAAGAGGTACAGAGTATAATAGAAGGGGAAGCAGGTCCATATAAAGATGAGGTATTAGTTTTACATCAAATATCATCAAAATTACGTGAAGAACGTTTTAGCAAAGGCTCCATAAATTTTGAATCTACCGAAGTTAAATTTAAGCTTGATAAAGACAGTAATCCAATTGGTATTTTTATTAAAGAACAGAAAGAAGCTCATCGTTTAGTTGAGGATTTTATGCTTTTAGCAAATAAAAAAGTCGCTGAATTTGTTGGAAAACCAAGAGATAAGAAAAAAGTAAAGCCTTTTGTTTATAGGGTTCACGACGAACCGAGCCCGGAAAAGCTAAATACATTTGCTCAGTTTGTAAATAAATTGGGCTATGATATGAATATTAGCTCTCGGAAAAATATTATAAAATCATATAATAACCTTTTTAAATCGGTAGCCGGAAAAGGAGAGAAAAACATGATAGAAACCATTGCTGTACGAACTATGGCTAAAGCAATATATTCAACAGAAAATAATGGTCATTATGGTTTATCTTTTCCTTTTTATACTCATTTTACTTCTCCTATTCGTCGTTATCCCGATTTGATGGTTCATCGCCTTTTAGCTCATTATCTTGCTGGTGGCAGTAATATAAAAGTGGGCAATTTAGAAGAGAAATGTAAGCATAGCTCCGAAATGGAACGTTATGCTATTGAGGCAGAACGAGCTTCGGTAAAATATATGCAAGCCGTTTATATGCTCGATAAAATCGGACAAGAATTTGAAGGACAGATTTCCGGAGTCAGTAAATGGGGCGTTTATATTGAGCTTATTGGTAGTAAAGTTGAAGGTATGATCCGTATGAAAGATATGGAAGACGATTTCTATTTCTTAGATGAAGAAAATTATCAGGTGATGGGTCAGAAATACGGTAAGAAATACAAACTTGGCGATAGGGTTATTATTAAGGTTAAAAGTGTTGATGTGCAGAAAAAGCAGATTGATTATTTGCTAATAGAGAAATAAATATTTATTTCAAATTCAGTTTAAGGTTTTAGAAAAGTCTAAATATATCTTTTGCGAATGGCTTTATTGTTAAACACCAATACTGATAAGGCAGTAAATAAAGTTACACTACCAATAATAACAAGGAGTTTAGTCCACGATTGACCACTTTGCTCATAAGCTTGGATATAAAAATATAAACTGCGTAACCATTCCAAAGTGCCTAAAATTAGTGCAATCTGAAACACTTTAGGAACCCAAGGCTTTTTAATAAGTAATAAAAAAGGGAAAGCCAAAGAAATCATCATAAGTGAGCTCATATTATCTCTGGAAAAGTGAGCTCCCAAAATCAGAAAGCTTAAAATAACCGGAATTAGTCTAAGAAAAATCATCTGTCAAAGGTAAGATTTTTTACTTCTTCATTCTAAACTTTTTGAAGCTATTTTTTGAGTGATGACGACAGAGGAATACAGATTTATTATGCAAAACCCTAATTTCAAAAAAAACACAGAAGCTTGAAAGTTGTGGATTAGATAAGATTGCTTTGTAACAAAAGGAGCAGTTTAACTGTTAATTGGTATTATTGATTATTTTTGCGATTCAAATAGTAAATTAAAACATATGAAAAAGTACTACATTGTTCTTTTATTTTTCACTTCTCATTTTATTATAAACGCTCAAACGGCAGATAAAAGCGATTGGGAGGGCGGTTATCCGGAAGCTTGTACTTCTATTACGGTTGGTAAAATGGCTACTTTCGACGGCTCGGTAATGACTTCTCATACAGATGATAGTCATCGTACGCGCTCTTGGGTTAATATTGTTCCGCCTAAAAAACATAAGGCAGGGGAAGTTTCTAAGATGTATAAACGTGTTCAAGATAATACTAAAGCAATGCCTGCTTATGCTCATAACGAAATAGGCAGTATACCACAATTGAGCAAAACTAACGGGTTTATCAATACAGCTTATCCAAGCATGAATGATAAACAATTAGCTATGGGAGAAAGCACTTTCGGCGGTCGCGATGAATTGCAAAGTGATGCCGGTTTAATCGATTGTCAGCGTTTATGTTTGCTGTTGCTTGAGCGAACAGAAACGGCAAGAGAAGCTATTGAGCTTTCGGGTGAGTTATTAGAAAAATATGGCTGGAACGATTATGGCGAATGTCTTACTATTTCCGATCCGAAAGAAGTATGGCATCTGGAAATTGTTGGTCCCGGCGCAGGAAAAGTAGGAGCTGTCTGGGCTGCTCAACGCGTTCCGGATAATCATATTTCGGTAAATGCTAATGCGAGTACGATTAAGGAAATAGATTTGGAAAATCCCGACTATTTTATGGCTTCAAAAAATATATTTGAAGTAGCAAAGGAGATGGGATATTGGAATCCTGAAAAAGAAACATTCCGTTTTAATTACGCATATGCACCACATAGTCGTACTTCAATAGCCTCAAGGCGAAGAGAATGGCGCGTTTTTGATTTGGCTGCTCATAGTTTAGGATTAGATCCAAATGCTTCCGATTATCCTTTTTCTGTAAAGCCGGATACATTGATAACTCTTGAAAAAATGGTTAGTATGTTTCAGGATTATTATGAAGGTACCGAATTTGATATGCGTAAAAGTTTAACGGTAGCTGATGAAAATGGTAAAATGATTATATCGCCTTTGGCAAATCCACATATGCCTTATGATGCTCTTAAATTACATCGTATTAATGGAGGTTGGGGAGCTTTAGGCGAACGAACTATTGCTCGTTGGTATACAATGTATGGCACTATTATTCAATGTCGCGATTGGTTGCCTGATATGATAGGTGGAGTAGAATGGTTGGCAATGGATAATATATCCACATCAATTTATATTCCGGTATACGCAGGAACGACAGATTTACCCGAATCGTATAAAACCCCAGGTCGTAATGGCTTTACGTATAAATCGGCTTGGTGGGCTTTTAATCGCACGGGTACTTTAGCAGCACAGCGTTGGGGTGATATGCACAAAGATGTTGATGCTGTTTTTGGTCCAATGCAAAAAGAAGTTTTTGAAAATACTTCCGAATTTGAAAAGGAAGTATTAGAATTGTATAGGAAAAGTCCTAAGAAAGCACAAGAAAAATTAACGGGATATACCATTCACTGGGGAAATAAAGTTGTTGATGCAGCTTGGCAATTAGGTAATGATTTATGGACTAAATACGATGAAAAATTTTAATAATTTTAAACAATATTTTTTCTAATTAGATTTTTTGAATCATACATTATGAATATTATTTTTACTTTCCTTTGGAATACAATTACATTAATTGGGGCTTTGGGCTTATTCCTTTTCGGGATGAAATTAATGAGTGAAGCCTTGCAAAAAGTAGCAGGAAGTAAAATGCGCCACATCCTTGGCGCAATGACTAACAATCGTTTTAAAGGAGCTCTAACGGGAGTTTTGGTTACAACTACCATTCAGTCATCTTCAGCCACTACCGTGATGGTTGTAAGTTTTGTTAATGCGGGTTTGTTGTCGTTAACAGGTGCCGTTGCCGTGATAATGGGTGCCAATATTGGAACTACTGTTACCGCTTGGATAATTTCCCTCTTAGGATTTAAAGTGAGCTTAAGTTTTTTGTCGTTGCCTTTAATAGGATTGAGTTTTCCTCTTTTCTTCTCAAAAAACGGACTAAGAAAATCATGGGGAGAATTCGTTATTGGCTTTGCTATACTGTTTATTGGCTTACAGTTTTTGAAAGAATCTGTTCCCGATATTAAAAGTAATCCAGATGCATTAAGCTTTTTATCCGCCTATGTTGATTTAGGCTTTTGGTCTGTACTTATTTTTGTTCTTATAGGAACCATTTTAACCATAATTATTCAATCTTCAAGTGCAACTATGGCTCTGACTTTAGTGTTATCTTACAATGGTTTAATTCCTTTTGAATTGGCTGCGGCAATGGTTTTGGGTGAAAATATCGGGACTACCATTACGGCAAATTTAGCTGCTATGGTTGCTAATACTTCCGCTAAACGAGCGGCAAGAGCACATTTGCTTTTTAATATATTTGGTGTTATTTGGATATTGCTGCTATTTAAACCTTTTCTTGGTTTTATCGATTATGTTGTAAATATTAATCACGGAGTTTCTATTTTAGCAGGCAATCTTTCTTCCGCCGAATTTGAAAGTGTAAAAGGAGTGTATCCTATTGGCTTATCATTATTCCATACTACCTTTAATGTTCTAAATACTATTTTCCTTATCGGTTTTGTTAATACTATTGCTAAAGTGGCTACTTATCTTGTAAAACAAAATGATGAAGAAGACGAAGAGTTCCGATTAAAATACATTAATACAAGCCTTTTATCTACAACAGAGATATCAACGGTATTAGCTCAAAAAGAGATTGCTAATTTTGGTAAGCGTGTAGAAAAAATGTTTTGCTTTATTCCACAATTAATTGATGAAAAAAAGCCTAAAAAATATTCTAAACTTTTGGAACGCATTAAAAAATATGAAGAAATAACCGATAATATAGAAGATGAGATAGCCGCATATTTATCTAAAATGCTCGAAGGAGAGATGAGTAACGAAAGCTCAAGAAAGATAATGGCAATGTTGGCAATTATAGATAATCTCGAGAGTAATGCGGATGTTATTTATCAGATTTCACGTGTGATAGATCAAAATAATCAACGAAAAATAACTATTCCCGAAGAACAGGTTGATTTGCTTAAAGAGTTATGGGCATTAGTTCGTGAATCTTTTGAAGAAATGAACTCTAATCTGGATCAGAGTCTTTGGAGTGTTAATCCTGAAAAGGCTCTATCTATTGAGAAACGGATAAACATCAAGAGAAATGAGTTAAGAATTAAACATTTTGAGGATTTAAAAGCCAAGAAATACAAACATAAAGTGGGCGTATTTTATACTGATATTTTTTCTCTTAGCGAAAAAATAGGTGACTATGTTATTAATGTTACGGAAGCTATAGAAGAATCTAAGAAGTATTAAATGCAGTGTTATAGGCTGTTATAAGAATAAAAGAAAGAAAATATTTCAAATTTTCAGTAAAGCCTTGACAATTAAAAAAACCTATGTATATTTGCAGCGCTTTTCAGCAAAAAAGTAGAGCAAAATTCCTCTTTAGCTCTTTGGTAGAGTCCCGTATGTACGGGATTAATCAGAGAGTAAAAAGGGAAGATAAAAAAATAAAGAGCAAAAATTCCTCTTTAGCTCAGTTGGTTAGAGCATCTGACTGTTAATCAGAGGGTCCTTGGTTCGAGTCCAAGAAGAGGAGCTCAAATAAAACCCGAACTATTTCAGTTTGGGTTTTTTTGTTACGCTTATGTATTACATCTATATTTTGTATTCTGTAAAATCGGACA
>JAGGWH010000134.1 GCA_021157585.1 Bacteroidales bacterium
ACAAAAACTTCTTTCACATGTTCAAGCTCAATCTCTGTAATCAACTCCCATTTGGGGTTGAAAGAATAACCGAAAAACAAGATTACACGGTGAACATCTAAAGTTCCAGCTGATTTTGTGTTTTCAACGAGTGGTTGATTATAATCAATTTGACCATATCCGCCAATTTTGATTTTAGAAGACTTTAATTGTTGAAGCCTGTCTGCTGTATTCAGTTCAAAGAGATACAGGCTATCACTTTGTGCAAAGGAAAAACTGAAAAGAAGGGTAAAAAAAATACTATATAAAGTTTTCATTGGTTATTGATTTATTTTTAATATTACAAAATTGCATATAGGTTTCATTGTGCACAATCCCTAAACGTTGGTATCTGATTGCCTTTTTGTATTTATTTTTGGAGAAAATTAACGTTTGATGAAGTTTGAAGCCCTTTTTTTAAACACAGCAATTGTATTTTAATAAAAGAACTTTTGTTCTGAGTCTAAAAAAATGGGGTTCTTCGGACTATAATACTTAAATTTGCCGCCAATAAATAAGCAATTATGGAAACAGTAGTAAGCGGAATTCGTCCAACAGGAAATTTACATTTGGGAAATTATTTTGGAGCAGTTAAGAATTTTGTAAAAATGCAAGATAATAGCAAGGCGTATTTTTTTATTGCCGATTATCATTCTTTAACAACACATCCAACACCTGCTGATTTGCACGGAAATGTCCGCTCGGTATTAGCAGAATATTTAGCTTGTGGTATCGATCCGGAAAAAGCTTGTATTTATGTGCAGAGTGATGTTCCGGAGGTAACAGAATTATATCTGTTACTAAATATGAACGCTTACCTTGGTGAATTAGAACGTGTTACTTCTTTTAAAGATAAGGTTAGGCAACAGCCAAATAATGTAAATGCGGGTTTGCTTACATATCCTACTTTGATGGCTGCCGATGTAATTATCCATAGAGCTGCTAAAGTGCCTGTTGGTAAAGATCAGGAGCAAAATTTAGAAATGATGCGTACCTTTGCTCGTCGTTTCAATAGAATGTATAAAAACGATTATTTCCCCATTCCTCAAGCTTATAATTTTGGTGAAAACCTTGTGAAAATTCCTGGTTTGGATGGCAGTGGAAAAATGGGGAAATCAGAAGGGGAGGGTAATGCTATCTTTTTGGCAGAAGATCCTAAGTCGATTAAAAAGAAAATAATGAAAGCGGTTACCGATAGCGGACCGACGGAAGAAAATCAGGATAAACCTGCCGTGATCCAAAACCTTTTTGATTTGATGAAGGTTGTTTCTACTCCAGATACCGTTTCTCATTTTGATGGTCTTTGGAATACATGTGAGATTCGTTATGGTGATATGAAAAAGCAATTAGCCGAAGATGTCATTAACTTTACCACTCCTTTTCGTGAAAGGATAAAAGATATGTACGAAAATACTGATTATCTTGCTAAAGTAACACGTATGGGAGCGGAGCAAGCTAGAGAAAGTGCGGCTCAAACTATTAAGGATGTGCGTGAAATTATGGGCATTCGTAAATTTTAACAGCTCTTTATATAATAAATCTTCCTTATTATCGGTATAATTCTAAAGCATAGGATGCTTATATTTAGAATTGTATATTTTTACAATAATTTTAAAAACTATTTATTTTGAACGAAACAGCAAAAGCACAAGAAACTGCCGTTTTAATTGGCGTGATTACCAAAGGACAAGATGAATCCCGAAGCAAGGAATATCTTGATGAACTTGAGTTTTTGGTAGATACCGCCGGAGCACTAACAAAAAAACGCTTTGTACAAAAGTTGTCGTCTCCCGATAAGCGCACTTTTGTGGGTTCCGGTAAATTAGAAGATATTAAGGCATATATTGAATTTGAAGAAATTGATATTGCTGTCTTCGACGATGAATTAGGTGCGTCTCAAATACGTAATCTTGAAAAAGCATTGGAATGCAAGATTTTGGATAGAACAAATTTAATCCTTGATATTTTTGCAAAACGAGCGCAAACCGCTCATGCTAAAACACAAGTGGAACTTGCTCAATATCAATATTTATTGCCTCGATTAACCGGAATGTGGACTCACTTAGAGCGTCAGCGTGGCGGTATTGGTTTGCGTGGACCTGGTGAGACAGAGATAGAAACGGATAGGAGGATTATTCGCGATAGAATATCGCTATTAAAAAAACGACTTATACAGATTGATAAGCAAATGGAAACCCAGCGTTCTAATCGTGGGAGTATGGTACGTATTGCCTTGGTTGGTTATACCAATGTGGGCAAATCAACCTTGATGAATTTGCTTAGTAAATCGAAGGTTTTTGCAGAGAATAAATTGTTTGCTACTTTAGATACAACCGTTCGGAAAGTAGTGATTAAGAACTTACCTTTCTTAATGTCGGATACTGTTGGGTTTATCAGAAAACTGCCTCATGGATTGGTAGAGAGTTTTAAATCTACTTTAGACGAGGTTCGTGAAGCCGATATGCTTTTGCATATTGTGGATATTTCTCATCCTGATTTTGAAGAACAAATAAATGTGGTGAAACAAACGCTTTCCGAAATCAAAGCAGGTGATAAACCGGTAATTATGGTTTTTAATAAGATTGATGCTTTTAATTATGTTGAGAAAGAAGCCGATGATTTAAGCCCCGAAACTAAAGAGAATTATTCTCTTGACCATTGGAAAAAAACCTGGATGCATAAAGATAATGCTCCGGCAATCTTTATTTCAGCTACGGAAAAAACAAATCTTCAAGAAATTAGGGAATTGATTTATACGGAAGTAAAAAGGATACATTCTATCAGATATCCATATAATAATTATTTGTATTAAAATATGTGTTGATGAATGCCTTATCGAAAAATAATAGGAAAGCTGTTTTATTGATAAATGTTGGAACTCCCGATAAGCCTGAGCTTAATAGTGTAAGAAAATACCTGTCGGAATTTTTAAACGATCCTTTTGTTATTGATTTACCTTGGCTTTTTAGAAAAATACTGGTTAATTTAATTATCGTTCCTTTCCGTGCGCCCAAATCGACTAAGCTTTATCAGCAATTATGGGAAAAAGAAGGTTCTCC
>JAGGWH010000135.1 GCA_021157585.1 Bacteroidales bacterium
GTAAAAATATAGATAATATATCTGATAATCAGCATGATGGATTTGTTTTTGCTCCTTTTGTATTTAGCGAAAAATATCCTGTCTGGTTTTTAAAAGCAGATGAAATTATTGATAAAGAAAAAGATTTACAATCTCTAATAGCCAAACTAGAAGCCTTGCC
Organism: Bacteroidales bacterium; assembly: GCA_021157585.1. Classification (NCBI taxonomy): domain Bacteria; kingdom Pseudomonadati; phylum Bacteroidota; class Bacteroidia; order Bacteroidales; species Bacteroidales bacterium. The sequence goes on from JAGGWH010000135.1 coordinate 161, forward strand.
TGACGTTAAACAGAAGCAGGATTTAGACATTAAGTCAACATCAAAAGAGGATTATTCCAAGGCTTTTGATGAGTTTATGTTTAAGTTGAAATCAGCTGTTTTGGATAAGGCTATATTGTCAAAAATTGTGACTAAATTACGGACAGAAGAAGATTTATACTCCATATTTATACGTTTATCAAAAACTTATCCTTCTACATTTAACTATCTTATTTATTTGCCTTCCGGCGAAATATGGATGGGAGCAACGCCTGAACTTTTGCTTCGTCGAGACAGTTTGAGTTTCCAAACAATGGCTTTGGCTGGGACACAGCTGTTGGGAAATCGTAAGCCGAAAGATGTTGTATGGGAGCAAAAAGAAATTGAAGAACAGGCTTATGTGAGTGATTACGTGAAAAAAATACTGACTTCAGTTTCTGAATCCTTAGAAGTTTCGGATACTTATTCTGTTAAAGCAGGAAATCTTGTGCATTTGCGCACCGATTTTAAAGTAAGTCAATCTTTTGACAGTGCAACAGCTCTTGATATAGCAAAACAATTACATCCAACACCGGCGGTCTGTGGTATTCCTTTGGAAAAATCCAGAGAGTTAATTTTAAAAACAGAAAAACATAATCGTGCTTATTATACCGGATTTCTCGGTCCGATGAATAAAGATTCTATGTCTTTATTTGTCAATTTACGATCTATGCAAGTGATGCAGGAAAAATTTGTTCTTTACGTTGGAGGTGGTATTACGCGCGATTCTAAAAAGGAAAAAGAATGGGCAGAAACCGAAGCAAAAGCACAAACATTATTGTCTGTTATTGATTCTGTTTTTTAGGGTATTACCGTTTTTAGCGAGGCGAAATTATTAAAGCTCAGTATATAGTAAGTAGAATAGTAAGTAGAATAGTAAGTAAAAGAAAATTACGTTCATAGATAAAAACAATACGCTTGATTATTAAACGGTCGCGTTGGTTAATTTAAAAAACATTAGACCTATTTATTTATTATTTTTATCAAATATTTTTCACTTTTAAACCCACTTAAATATGAAAAAATTATTAGCCTTATTCGGATGGAAATATGTTAAAGATGGTAGTAATGGTAAATATCATCATTATAAGTGTCAGGAAATAAATGGGATACGTAATAAAGTGATTTACAATAAGTCTAAAATGAATGAGGATTTGGCCAGGCATCCTTATTCGTTGAGAATGGGCAAATGTCTGGAAGAATTTGCGTAAAATTTTTAGACTTTAAAAAAATCAATTTTAAAATTCTCTTAAATTACTTCAATAGTTTTTCCTACAATAATATCCCTATATTCTGTTGGAAAAGCAGAGCGGAAATTTTCTAAACTTGTATCACAACTATCGTGGGCCGAAACGGCAACTATGCTTGGTTTTCTTTGTTTTAAGAATGCAATATTTTCTGCAACATCACTAATAGAGTACGGATTCCAAGGTTCTCGACAAGTACCTAAAAATTTCTGCATTTTTATTCCTGCAATTTTTATTCTGGAATCGGTAACAGGATAATGTAATCCACCTATAATACCATAAATAGGTTGTTTAAATAAAGCTTCTGTACGCTCAATAATTTTCTTTAATCCCTGATGACCACAGCCCACAATAATAACAATACCTTTGCCTTCCACATTAACGGCAATTGCTTGTTCATCAATTCGTCCCATAAAGAAATCGAAATTCGATATAGATCCAATACTAACAATCCCATCTTCTAAAACAAAAGGTTCTGGATTGCATCCGGTATTTTTGCCCTGATAGGTCATAGGAATAGGAGTGAAGATTTTTTTGTTACTTAAATCAATAGAATCATCTCCTAAACTAAAGGTTTTTTTCTTTTGATTTTTCATTCCCCCAACGTGATCTAAATGATTATGAGAAATAAATACAGTGTCAAAATCACTAATATCTATATCTAACTTTTTCATATTTTTGAGTAATGGCGATGGGATAGTTCCTGCTTTATTAAATCCTACATCGAATAAAATAGTGCTTTTGTCGGTTTTTATTAAATAAGATACTCCGGGTTCTCCAATAAAATCATCCGATACCGTCAGCCAATCAATTAAGGGAATTATTTCGAGCTTTTTTGTGCTGCCAAAACCTTCTACAGGTTTTATTGTAGCCGAATTCCACTCGTCTTGAATGGTTTTTTGTCCTGTATTAAAACGATTTATTAAAAATAAGAATATTAAAGATACTACAGATAGAATTATTAAAACAGCAATCATAAACAAGGGTTTTTTGGTTAATTCAAATGTAGTAAAATTATATATGATTTTGCCACTAAAAATATATTTTTTGAAATGGTAAAAATCGCCTTTAAACTCAGTTCATATAAATTAATTCTTTGCCTTATTTTTCTTTGGTAAATAAAGTTGTAAAATTTGAAATGATTTTTGCTTTTGTAAGTACTTTATTTTTATAGACTATTTAAATAAGTGAGTATTTACTTTTTTACTACTTTTGTCGTTCGTTATCGTACATTTATTTGTTGTGTTAAGTAATTGTTAATATTAGTATTGAGCACTTTACAACAAAATTGAAATGTATTTTTGTTGAAATATTTTGTAAACAATGTTTCCATATATCTTATTTGGCTGACGAAATAATAATCTCTGATAATCGAAATAATAGCAATTGAGATATAAAATTAATAAACAGATGAAATTATTACTATGAACATTCGAAAATTTTTATTTGGTTTAACCATACTTATTCTAATTGGAGCAGTATCCTATTTGTCCATGGTTTATTTAACTTCGTTAAAAAAGAAACCGGAGCCTCCTCGTGTTAAGAAAAATATCCCACTCGTAAAAACTCAAAAAGTAAGTTATAGCAATTTTTCTGTAGATATAGTTAAGCAGGGTCGTTTGAGTAGTAATCATAAAGTGGAGTTAATCTCGGAAGTGCAGGGTAAAATTTTATCCGGCGATCTTCCTTTAAAATCGGGTCAGTCGTTTAAAAAAGGTGATTTGTTATTTAAAATTTACGACGAAGAGGCTAAGTTAGCTCTTCGGGCCTCTAAAAGTCGGTTCTTAACTTCTGTTGCTAATGTTTTGCCTGATATTAAATACGATTTCGAGCAAAATTACGATGCTTGGATGTTGTTTTTTAACTCTATAGATTTGAATAGTAAGCTTCCTGAATTGCCAAAAATAAAATCAGAACAAGAAAAAATTTATCTAGCAGGTAAGAATATCTTTAACGATTATTTTACCATCCAAAGTAGCGAGATTAGATTAGCGAAATATCAGGTTTATGCTCCATTTAATGGCTCCTTTTCTCAAGTTTATTTTCAAGAAGGTTCTATTGCAAACCCCGGAACACGTGTTGCATCAATAATCCGAACAGATTTATTAGAACTGGAAGTTTCTATTCAGGTAGAAGATGTTAAGTGGCTCAAAAAAGATATGTCTGTAGATTTATTGATGAATAATAAAAAGATAGGAAGCGGAAAAGTGAGTCGTATTTCTGATTTTGTAGATGTTGAATCTCAATCGGTTTTGGTTTATGTTAATGTCCCTAATTCAAACAATCAGAAACTGTACGAAGGCATGTATTTAGATGCTCGTTTTTACGGATTTAAGTTAAATAATGTGATGAAAGCCCCAAGGGCAGCGGTCTTTAATTTTGATGAAGTATATTTGGTTAAAGATAATAAGCTTCATAAAACTCGTGTAAACATAGTTAAAGTTGAGCAAGAGAATCTATATATCTCCGGTTTAGAAGAAGGTGGTTTGTTAGCGGTTGACCTACCTTTAAGTGCTATTGATTTGATGGATGTGCGCACTCAAGAAATGAAAAAATAAATTCCTATTGAATTTTTATTATGAGAAGATTAATTAGTGCATTTGTAAAATATCCTTTTTACGCAAATCTGATTGTTGCAACATTTTTAATTGCGGGTTTGTTTAGCATGTCCAATATGAAAAAATCGTTTTTCCCCGAAAGAGAAACGACAACAATAATGGTAAATGTTGCTTATCCCGGAGCATCTCCAAAAGAAATGGAAGAAGGGGTTACAACACGTATTGAAGAAGCTTTACGTGGTTTAGTAGGGATTAAAGAAATTACTTCCACATCATCTGAGAATTTTGCCAGTGTTCATGTAGAAACAACGGGAAAATACGATATAGATATTACACTTGCAGAGGTGAAAAATGCTGTTGATGGTATTAGCTCATTTCCTGTTGATGCAGAAAAGCCCATTGTTTTTAAGCGTCGTTCAAGTACACAAGCAGCATTTTTAGGTTTAAGTGGTGATGTTGATTTACTCACGCTTAAAAAAATGGCTGACAAAATAGAAACAGATTTTTATAATTCGGGTATTATTTCGCAACTTAGTGTTAGTGGATATCCCGATCTTGAAATTTCTGTTGAAATATCAGAGACAAATTTATTGCGTTACAATCTCAGCTTTGCTGAAATAACCAATGCTATTCGTAATAATAATCAAGATTATTCTGCCGGTTTATTGCGTAATGATAAAGAGGAAATTCTTATTCGTTCTCGTCAACGTAGTGTCGACCCTAATAAAATTGCAGATATTATTATTCGTGCTAAAGCTGATGGAAGTAAGATTCGTATTCGTGATGTAGCTACAGTAAAACTACAATTTGCCGAAACGCCCAAACAAACAGTAATGAATGGAAAGCGTTCCATCTCTTTTAATGTGAGTAAATTAGGCGATGAGGATTTAGAAGAAATAACACAATATCTTAGAGGATATGCTAAAGAATTTAATGAAACTCACTCTAATGTTGAGCTTAAAATTACTTTCGATTTTTTAAGCCTTTTACTTAGTCGCTTAGATCTGTTGTATAGAAATGGTTTAATGGGCTTGATATTAGTATTTATTACTCTGAGTTTATTCTTAAATGTTAGATTATCGATTTGGGTTGCCTGGGGTGTGCCTGCCGCTTTCTTAGGAATGTTTATTGTTGCCAGTCTTATGGGTATTACCATAAATATGATGTCGCTCTTTGGAATGATATTGGTTATAGGTATTCTGGTAGACGATGGGATTGTTATAGCGGAAAATATATTTGCTCATTTTGAGATGGGAAAATCTCCGATGAAGGCAGCTGTGGAAGGTACTCTAGAGGTAGTGCCTGCAATTGCTACTTCTGTTGCAACTACCGTGGTGGCCTTCACGCCTTTATTTTTGCTTACGGGAAGAATGCAGATATTATACGAAATGGCTTTTGTCGTGGTAGCCAGTCTAATATTCTCTCTATTTGAAGCTTATTTTGTATTGCCAGCTCACTTGTCAAATCATAAAGTGTTGAAGAGATATGTGTCGGAAGATGGAAAAGATACAACACCTTGGATACGTAGAAAACTTAATTTTTTAATTCATATACTTCGCGATAAGATTTATGGTAAGGTCTTAAAATTTATGATCGAATGGAAATGGCTGTCCTTAGGATTACCCATTTCTGCAGTTATGGTTACCATAGGTTTATTTCAGGGAGGATTTATTAATTATACCTTTTTTCCTGCAATGGAGTTTGATCAAATTAATGTAGAAATTGCTTTTAAGCCCGGCTCTGGCGAAAAAAAGACTTTAGAAACACTTCAGCATTTTGAAGATGTTATGTGGGAAATCAATCAAGAGTTGATGGATGAATATGCCGACACTAACAATTTTGTAAAATATACTTTTGTGAATTTGGGAAGTGCATTTAATGGAACTGAATCCGGATCTCATGCAGGCTCTTTGATGATAAGCTTTCGCGATATGGAAACTTCAGCAATTTCTACATCTCAAATTTCGCAGCGTTTACGCGAAAGAATCGGAAAATTTCAGGGTGCTGAAAAATTAAATATTGGAGGTAGAAACCGTTGGGGAAGCCCCGTTTCTATCAGTTTATTGGGAAAAAATTTAAAAGAATTAGAACAAGCGAAAAATTTTCTAAAAACAGAGCTAAAAGCCTTTGACGAACTTAAAGATATTACCGAAAATACTTCTGTAGGTAAGAGAGAAGTACAACTTAAATTAAAGCCTAAAGCTTATTTTTTAGGTTTATCTCAAGCGGATATTGTAAATCAATTACGTTATGGGTTTTTTGGTGGACAAGCTCAGCGTATGCAATCCGGTAAGGATGAAATTCGTGTCTGGGTTAGGTATCCGCAATCAGACCGTTTAAACCTCGGACAGCTTGAAAATGTGAAGATTAAAACTTTTGCTGGAGAATATCCTTTAATGGAATTGGTAGATTATACTATCACTCGCGGTCCTGTGAGTATTAAACATTATAATGCAGCAAGAGAGGTTCGTGTAGATGCAGAAATGTCTGATTTGTATGCTCCTGTTCCTCCTGTTATAAAACGAATAAATGAAACGGTTATTCCAAGATTAGAAGCTAATTATCCGGGTGTATCTGTATTGTATCAGGGGCAACAGCGAGATAGTAATGATGCAAAGGGAGAGATGATTAAGTATTTTGCAATAGCTTTCCTTTTAATGGTTATCATTATTATGATTCACTTTAAATCCTTCTCTCAGAGTTTTATTATTATTCTAATTATCCCTTTGGGTTGGTTAGGAGCAATTTGGGGACATGGTTTAGAAGGTCATGCCGTTTCTATGTTAAGTGCTTGGGGAATGGTTGCTCTTTCCGGAGTTATTATTAACGACTCTGTTGTTTTCTTGGCAAGATATAACGACCTTTTGTTGAAGGGATATCGTATTAAAGAAGCTGTTTATCAAGCGGGAATCTCTCGCTTTAGACCTATACTTTTAACAACTATCACAACAGTTGTAGGTCTGTATCCTCTAATATTAGAGAAAAGCTTTCAAGCTCAGTTTCTAATTCCTATGGCTATTTCATTAGCTTATGGAGTACTTTTTGGTACAGGATTTATTTTAGTATTTTTCCCTCCTTTAATTTTAGTATTGAATGAATTAAAGCGTCACTATATTGGATTTAAAAGGGTAATAGGTAGACTTGCCGGTGGTAAAAAAGTATTTGATGGTACTTTACTGCCGGATGAATTAGAAGTAGAGCCATCGGTTCGCGATAGTAAACGAATAATAGAATAATAATGAAATATACAAAAATAATAATACTATCATTGATTTTGGTTTTTGGTTCAAATGTGCTAAAAGCCCAAAAAGGCGAAGCTTTAAGTTTAAAAGACGCAATTGATATAATGCTCGAAAAGAATTTCGATATTCAAATTGTAGAGAAAAATCTGGAAAGTGCTAAGTTGAACAATAATTTGGGCTCAGCAGGTTTTTATCCGATGGTTGATATTGGCGCAAGCCAAACTAATCGTTATGATAATACAAAAGCAGTTGTTACAACAAATAGTCGAGACGAATATGTGAGTAATAGCATCAGACCATACGCTCAATTAAATTGGACGCTGTTTAATGGTTTTTCTGCACGTATCTCTAAAGCTAAATTTGAGCTTTTGGAAAATCTATCAGAAGGTAATGTGGCTTTGGTTGTCGAGAATAAAATTCAGGCCGTTGTTTTAGCATATTATCAGGCTTTACTTAATATGGAAAAACTCACTACTATTGAGAAAGTAAAGAAACTGTCGCGTGATAGATACGATTATGTACAGACCAAACAAAGCTTTGGTAGTGCGGTAAGTTATGATGTGTTGCAAGCTCAAAATGCTTTTCTAAGTGATTCAACAACTTACCTTTTACAACAGTTGGAGCTTAAGAAGTCGTTACTGAATTTGAATCTTTTATTAGGTGTTGATAAGGCAAGTAAGTTTTATTTAACCGATGATTTTACGGTTTTGGAAACCGATTATGATTTTGCTACCGTAGAAGCACAAATGTTAAGTAATAATAAAACGATTGCTAATCAGTATATAAATCAGGAAATATTAAAAAAGAATATTGATTTTTCTCGTACTGCACTATATCCAAGTTTAAGACTTTCGAGTGGAACAGATTATGCTAATTCTGGAATGAATTACGTGAGTTTACCACGAAGTACTTCTTATTCTTACGATTTCTATGCAAATTTCTCTTTGAGTTTTAATTTGTTTAATGGAGGAAGAACGAGAAAGGCAATTCAAGCAGCACAGATTCAAGAAGAAATTGGTAAGTTAGGGATTGATCAGATGAAGCAGAGCTTATCAAATGCTATGGTAACGATTTTTGAAATGTATAGTATTCGAAAACAGCTTTTAAGTGTAGCCGATTTATCACTTGAGAAAGCAAAGCTGAATTTGGAATTATCTACTGAACGATTTAAAAGCGGAGCTATTAACTCATTCAATTTCAGGGATATTCAATTGATTTACATCAATGCGGAATTTAATCGTTTAGAGGCTGTTTATAATTTACTTGATGCCAATACTGAGATTTTACGCTTAAGTGGTAGCATTATTTCCGAATTTGACTAAGTTTTATTGTACCTTTATCGGATGAATATTAAATTAAATATCGTCCTATTATTTGTTGTGGGCTTTTCGTTTACAATTTTTGCACAAACTGAAGTTAAAACTGATAATCAAGAGAAGAGAAGCATTAATCGAGTGCTTGATTCTTGGCACGAACGTGCCTCTGTTGCCGATACAACTTATTTTGAAATGTTTGCCGATGATGCAATGTATTTAGGTACTGACGTAAAAGAAATATGGACGGCAAAAGAGTTTGAAGATCTTTACATGAGCTATTTCAAGAAAGGTAATGCTTGGAATTTTAAAAAGAAAGACCGCAATGTTTATTTGGGAAGTTTTGGGAATTACGCTTGGGTAGATGAGAGTTTGGATACTTGGATGGGCCTTTGTCGTGGAACTGCTGTTATGGAAAAGAATTCTGATGGACAATGGCGGATCAAGCATTATAGCCTTACGGTTTTAGTTCCAAATGATGTGATAACCGATTATGTAAAATTGCTTAATCGCGATGAGTAGTTTTTGCAGCCTGTTTGGCTAAAAGTATAAAATCTTCAACATCTAATTGCTCTGCTCTCTTGCTTAGGATTAATTTATATTCCTCAGACCACTCTTTGGAGCCCATACTCTTTAGAGCATTTCCAAGGGTTTTCCTCCGCTGATTAAAAGCTGTTTTTACCACCATTTTAAAAAGAGCTTCGTCACAATCTAATTTTTCAATATTATTTCTACGTAATCTTATAACTCCTGATTTTACTTTTGGTGGGGGATTGAAAACATCTTCATTTACGGTAAACAGATATTCAATATCATAATAAGCCTGAAGTAGAACACTTAAAATCCCGTATTTTTTGCTTCCGGGTTTTGAGGCAATACGTTCTGCTACTTCTTTCTGAAACATACCAACAACTTCTGTTATTTGCTGACGATATTCGTAAGTCTTAAAAAGAATCTGATTGGAAATATTGTAAGGGAAATTCCCTATAAGTGAAAACTGTTTTGGGAATAAATTTTTTAGTTTAAAGTGTAAAAAATCAGCTTCAATAATTACCTTTTCCATTCCTTCAAAATTATGTAGTAAATAATTTACCGATTCGGTATCTATCTCTATAATTTTGAAATTCGGGAATTTTTTATCTAAAATATATTGAGTTAGCACTCCCGTTCCGGCACCAATCTCAAGTAAATTTTCTGTCGACGGATTTATTGCATCTACAATAGCACGAGCAATGGCTTTATCGATTAAGAAATGCTGCCCGAGATGCTTTTTTGGTTTTACATAATCCGTCATATTTTAAGCCTAATTTATAATATCAAATCTTGTATAAGGTTGTAATGCTTTAGGGATTTTGATGCCATCTTCGGTTTGATTATTTTCAAGTAAAGCAGCCATAATACGAGGCAATGCCAAAGCACTTCCGTTTAAAGTATGTGCTAACTTATTTTTGCCTTTTTCATCTTTAAAACGAAGTTTCATACGATTAGCTTGGTAGTTTTCAAAGTTAGAAACAGAGCTAACCTCTAACCAGCGCTTTTGAGCTGTTGAATAGACTTCAAAGTCGTATGTAAGAGCAGCGGTAAAACTTACATCACCACCACAAAGACGTAAAACACGATAGGGCAATTCTAATTTCTCTAAAAGTGAAGCAACATGAGCACGCATAACTTCCAAAGTCTCGTAAGATTTATCCGGATGTTGTATTTGAACAATCTCTACTTTTTCAAATTGATGTAAACGATTTAATCCGCGAACATCTTTACCATAGGATCCTGCTTCGCGGCGAAAGCAAGAAGAAAAAGCAACATTTTTCTTGGGCAATTCTGTAGCTTTTAAAATTACATTGCGATACATATTGGTTACAGGAACTTCTGCCGTTGGTATTAAATATAAATTATCAACTCCAACAAAATACATCTGACCTTCTTTATCGGGTAGTTGTCCTGTTCCATAGGCAGAATCTTCGTTTACCATTAAAGGAGGAAGAACTTCATTATAACCTGCATCAATAGCTTCGTCCAAGAAGAAATTAATTAAAGCACGCTGTAGTTTTGCGCCTTTGCCCTTATAAACAGGAAATCCGGCACCGGTTAATTTAGTGCCTAATTCAAAATCTATTAAATCGTATTTAGAAGTCAATTCCCAGTGAGGAACAGCATTTTCGTAAAGTTCAGGAATTACACCTTGTTTCTCTATAATTTCATTGTCTGTATCGCTTTTACCAGGCTTTACACTTTTATGTGGTAAGTTTGGCAGAAGCAATTGCTTATCAAGTAGAGCATTCTCAGTTCCGCTTAGGAGTTCTCCAAAAATTTTCGACTGCTCTTTTAGTTCACCTGTTTTGGCTTTTAGGACATTTGCTTCGTCGGCTTTGCCTTGTTTAAAAAGTATCCCTATTTCTTTTGCTATCGATTTACTCTCAGACAAGATGTCGTCTAGCTTTTTCTGTGTCTCTTTTCTTTTATCGTCAAGTTCTATAATTTCTTCAACGAGTTTAGAAGCGTCGAAATTTTTTATTTTTAGGCGTTCAACAACTTCCTGTGGATTTCCTTTGATGAATTGAATTGTAAGCATTGTTAGATTTTTTGCAAAAATAAGCCGATTCTTTAGAATGATAAAGAAAAGGAAAGTTTATTTACGATGAAATAAAATAAAAAACGCTCACCGAAACGATGAGCGTTAGATTTTCTATTAAGAAAGGCAAAATTATTTTGCTGTTTCTTCTTCAGTAGTTAGCGGAATAATTGAAACATAAGAACGTTCGTTCTTTTTTTTCTTGAATTCAACAATACCGTCTTTTAAAGCAAATAAGGTATGGTCTTTACCCATTCCAACATTTTCGTCGGGGTTATGAACTGTTCCTCTTTGACGAACAATAATGTTACCGGCTTTTGCAAACTGACCACCATATATTTTCACGCCCAGACGTTTACTATGGGATTCTCTACCGTTCTTTGAACTACCTGCACCTTTTTTATGAGCCATTTTTTAAAATTTTTTAGTTTTTTAAATAATCAACCGTCTAATTAAAGAGCGATGTTTTCAATGAGGATTTGCGAGAAATCCTGACGGTGTCCTCTGGACTTTTTATAACCTTTTCTTCGTTTTTTCTTAAAAACGAGTACTTTATCACCACGCACATGCTCGATGACTTTGCCGGAAACTTTTGCGCCTTCTACGGTCGGGGTTCCAACATTAACAGTTCCATCGTTGTCAACCAATAACACCTTGTCAAACTCTAGAGAAGCGCCTTCTTCACTTTCCAAACGGTGTACAAAAATCTTTTGATCTTTTTCAACTTTAAACTGTTGCCCTTGAATTTCTACAATTGCATACATTTTTTTATATTCTTAGTTTAACTTTTTGGGACTGCAAAAGTAGTAATAAAAATGAAATGCACAAGCCTTTTGCTAAAATAGAATGTCTTTTTATTTCCTGTTAACTAAATATACTCCGCTCAAAATCAAGCCAATCCATAAAAAGAACATTATATTAAAAGATTCGTTATCGAAAAAGCCCCAGATTAAAGCGATTAACGGTATAAAATATGTCACGCTGGAGGAAAAAACGGGATTGGCAATTTTTATTAGTTTGTTAAATAAGATGAGTGCAAAAGCGGTAGCTACGATAGCTAAAATACCGACATAAAACAGTCCTTCGTATATTCTTGGATTAGTCTGAAAGAGCTCTATAAAATTGGTGAATCCAAAGAGAATAAATATTGCAGGCCATCCAATAATAAAAAACTGAAAAACAGTAATGGTTACAGGTGGAATATGACTTAAATATGTTTTTATAATGTTGATTTGAGTTCCGTAAAATAAAGTTGCAATAATTATTAATAGACCATAGCGGAGATTAAAAGAAAAAGCGTTTCCGCCACTTACAGTCAGTAATCCATAAGTTCCAAGCATTGATATTAAAACTCCGGCATAACTCCACCATTTTGCTTTTAATTGAAAAAAGAAAACTCCAACAAGCAAAGTGAAAAGTGGTGTTAAGGAGTTTAGAATTCCGGCAGTACTACTGTTTAATCCGGCTTGAGCCATTGCGAATAGATAAGCCGGAAAAAAACTACCTATTGTCCCAGTGAAAACTAAAATAAGCCAATCTCTTTTTTTTATCGAATTAAATCGTTTAAAAACCAAAGGTAGTAAAGCAAGAAAGGTTATGATTATTCTGATTGAGCCCACTTGAACAGGATCAAATACTTCTAATCCTTTTTTTATCAGAATAAAAGATGTCCCCCAAATTAATACAAGTGAGATATAAAGTATCCATCTTAGGTTTTTGGCTATCATCGGTTTGGTTTTTTTTTGATTGGCAAAAATAGCTGTTTTAAGTTTGTGCTAATAAAAAATGATAAAAGATTATGGCATAATTTTGGGTGAGTCGAATACAACTCATAACTTTGTAATTATAAAGTACTGTATATTATGGTTGTAAAATTCAGGCTTGTATTTCTGTTTTTGTTGAGCGTTATTTTCTTTTCAGCTTGTTCTTTAGAGCGAAAATATGCTATGAAGTTTATTAGGCAAAAAGATAGTAGTACAGCTGTTTTAGTAGTACAGCCTTTTTCACTTGATATGTACAATAACAATAAGTATAATCTTGATTCTATAAATATTCCCAAAGGTTATTCGCTCGATTCTCTTTTATTTCAACAAACACATCTCTTAAAGCATATTTCCGATTCAATTTTTTTAGAGAGCTATCTCAATAGTTTTATTAATAGTCTGCGTAAAAATGGATTTCAGGTTTTTTTGCCGGATGAATTGGAAGCTTTTAAAAACGTTTTATCCCCTGCGTATATTTTCAGATTTGCACAAGTAGAGCTTAGTGAGGAGATTGATCCATATGTAATTAGCGAAGATTTTTCAGGAAATAATCTTTATAAGTCTTTTGATTTGAATCTTGTAACTTTAAGTAATTGGTTTGAGTTTGAAGCTCGCGATACAGCTTGGCGAAAAATATTTTTTGCCGAAGATGCCATATCTGATGAGATAAGCGGAGATGTTTTTTTAGATAAAAGGAAAAATACTCCCGTATTGTATTACAATATTGATTCTCTTTCGGTAAAAGAAGTTTACCAGATGGCTACAGATGTTGGAGAGAAATACGCTTCTTATCTTACCGATTTTTTGATGAATTCATATATTAAAAAGCACTTCCCTTCAGACTTAAAACCCAAAGTATTTTTTCATTATGATGCGGAACTAAAGATGCTTTTTTCGTCTTTTAAGCAAGAGGAAGGTTTTCAGGAAATAGAGAAATAAAAAACCCATCTGAAGAATTCCAAATGGGTTTTAAAGCTATTATTCTAAATAGAATTTAGTCATTATTCAAATTTATAGCCTCAACAGATTTTATTTCCGGTAAAGCTTTTCTAACTGCTTGTTCAACACCGTTTTTGAGTGTTTGAGTGCTATAAGGACAAGATCCGCAAGCTCCCATAAGCTCTACATTGACGACATTATCATCTGTCATATTTACAAAGCGAATATCACCTCCGTCATTCTGTAAATAGGGTCTTATTTGTTCGAGTATACTCTCAACCTTGCCTTGTAATTCTGCATTCGTTGCCATAAACTAAGATTTTAATTTATTATTCTGTTGAACAATTTGCGTTTGGATCTATTTGAACGATTCGCGTTGCGCCTTGTTCTATATTACGTTTGTCTACATTACGGATTACTTTTTCAGCAATTTCTTTAAATATTGCTGCCGAAGATGTTGAATCATCCAAAGCAATTGGAACTCCACTATCGCCAGTCTCTGCTATTGCTTCAACTATTGGAATGTTACCTATTAGCTCGCTTCCTAACTCATCTGCAACAACTTGTCCGCCACCTTGTCCGAAAATGTGATATTTTTTGCCGGGACAATCTTCGGGAGCAAAATAAGACATATTCTCAATAACACCCAATAAAGGAACATTAATAGAATCATTCTTAAACATATCTGCTGCCTTACGAACATCTGCCAAAGCTACATTTTGAGGTGTGGTAACAATGACTGCACCGGTAACAGGTACGCTTTGAACTAAGGTTAGATGGATATCACCTGTTCCCGGAGGAAGATCGAGAACCATAAAATCAAGTTCGCCCCAAACAGCATCGTTGAATAATTGATTCAGTGCATTAGAAGCCATAGATCCTCTCCACATTAAAGCTTTATGTGCTTCAATAAAGAATCCGATAGAAAGCATTTTAATACCATATTTTTCTATAGGAAGAATTTTTGTTTTTCCGTCTTCTTCTTTAGCTCCAGGACGTTCGCCGTTTAAACCAAACATAACCGGCATTGAAGGTCCGTAAATATCAGCATCTAATAAACCAACTTTAGCTCCTGTTTTTGCTAATGCTATGGCTAAATTGGAAGCAACTGTAGATTTTCCAACACCACCTTTTCCAGAAGCAATGGCAATAATATTTTTTACTTTGCCTAATGGACCACGACCAGCTTCTTGTTCACTTAAAGTGTCAATTAAGATCTCTGCTTCATCGCCTAAATCTGCTTTTAATGTGCGCTCGGCAGCATCTTTAACAATATGTGCGTTTTTGTCGTTTGCCTGTGGATATACCAAAGCAAGGCTCACTTTATTTCCTTCTATGGTTAAGCGATCAACCATATCTAAGTCAACAACATTAGAGCCTTTGGGGAAATAGAGAACCTTTTTTAAGGATTCAAGTATTTGTTCTTTTGTGAAACTCATTTTTTATTTTTTTTGAGGTTGCAAAGGTATAAATATTTTTTAGCATAGATGCTATAGTGTTAATTTAGAAAAATAAGTAATTAGTTAGTTAAAAGATTGTAAATCAGATAAAAATAATTTAAAAGCAATCTAAATAGTCTAAAAAATAAAAATAAAAATAACCATTATTAGGTATTAATAATGATTAACTATCTTAAGATACTTAAAAAATGGTCAACATTTCATCTTTTGGAGGATATTCAACATTATAAAACCCTTTAAATAACTTCACTTCTTTAAGAGAATTTTCGAGAGAGAAGTCTTGCTGTTTTTCTGTAAAACAATAGTTTGCTTTGTGAAATTTATTTGCTAGATATTCTTGTTCCGTTTGATTAGGAGTAGGAATTAATACTATCTGTTTAAGATTTAAAGCGGCATAATCCATTATGCTGGAATAACCTGATCTGGAGAATACGCATTTTGCTTGCTTTAGTGTTTTTGCAAATTCTTTATCTCGCAAATGAGATACTTTTTTAATAAGAGGAGTAATTTGTTGTGAATAGTTTTTGTCGGGTTGACCGGAAATAAGCAATGCAGTATACGAAGTTTTTTTGAGTTGATTTATTACAATATCCTCAAAAATACTACGTTGGGGTTCCGGACCTGAAAAAATAAAGACTAATTGATTATTTTGCGAAATTTCAAGACTTTCTTTTTGAAGTGAAAAACGACTCAAAGAGCCTAAAAATTGTTGGTTTTTTATTGCTTTATTTTGACTTAAGATTCCTGAAAAATCATGGTTTTTGTTATCGGGAATAAGGCAAGCATCAAAACGATTTAATAGGAACGTATTTGTCCAATTTAAAAGCTTGCCAAAAAACCAGAGTTTGGGAGGAAATAAAATTTGTAGCTGATGACTGATAATAAAATTCTGCGTGTTTTTATTCCATAAGCCAAACCTACTATCGGAAATTATGGTATTAATGTTATATTCTTTTACAATTTTTTTTAAACTTCGGTGTTCCTGAATAATTGCAAGCGTTAAACGAGGTATCTGAAATAATAATTTCAAATACGTATTTAGTTTTCCGTATTTTATTCCGTATCCTTTTAGTGGAATTTGAGGTAAGTCGGGAAATATTTCACTAAGGAAAGCCGCTGTTTTAGGTTCTGTTCCCAATAAAATAAAATGACCGTCTTTTTTTAAATTTTCAATTAAAGGAATTAGTCTGCTAGCATGTCCTAAACCCCAATCAAGAGGCGAAATAAACAGGCGTTTGGATAGCATTATTTTTTTTAGCTAAACTACAAAAAAATGATAAAATGTTTGAAAATAAAGGAGCTGACATAAAGCGAATATATTTGATTTAACAGCAAAGTATATTCACAGGTTTATGCTTTTTGCAAAGTGCTATATATCAGTTATAAATGAAATATTTTCGGCATGATATATTTTTGATATTTGAATCTTAAGAGTAAAATCTCAAAGTTTATAAAAGCATGTTTTTGTCGGCTTATATTTTCAAGTCGTAAAAAAAACGTATCTTCGTTTTACTCAAAACTCATAAGGAATAAGTATATATTACCAAGTTTTTTCGATGTCTCACAAAACGCAAGAACAACTATTATATCAAATCGGCATTACTCTTTTACCGGGTGTTGGCGATGTAAATGCAAAGAAACTAATTGCTTATTGCGGTGGTGTTGAAGCCGTTTTTAAACAAAAGAAATCTCAGCTTTTGAAAATAGATGGTATTGGCTCTAAATTGGCCGATGCAATTATAAATCAAACTGTTTTAAAGCGTGCTGAAGAAGAAATATTATTTATTGAGAAAAATAAGATTCAGACATTCTTTTTTACAGATAAAAACTTTCCAATACGCTTAAAACAAGCTATGGACTCTCCTATAATACTTTATTATAAGGGGAATGCTAATCTTAATCAAAGAAAAATATTATCTGTTGTTGGCACAAGAAAAGTAACCGAAAGAGGCAAAGCTATTTGCGATAAGATAATATCGGGTTTTGAAGACGAAGAAGTGCTAATTATAAGTGGTTTAGCCTATGGTGTCGATACGCAGGCTCATAAATCGAGTTTGAAATATGGATTAAATACAGTTGGTATTTTAGCTCACGGATTAGATAGAATTTATCCTGATATTAATAGAGGATTAGCTAAGCGGATGATAGAGCATGGTGGATTATTAACTGATTTTATAAGTAAAACAATTCCTGATGCTCCTAATTTTCCTAAAAGAAACAGAATAATTGCAGGCTTGTCTGATGCTGTTTTGGTTATTGAATCTGCATCAAAAGGAGGCTCTTTAATTACAGCTGATATTGCTAATAGCTATAATAGAGATGTGTTTGCTGTTCCCGGGCGACCTGATGATAAATATTCAAAAGGATGCAATTTCTTAATACGGAGTAATAGAGCGGCTTTGGTTGAGTCGGCTAAAGATATTCGTTACCTTATGGGTTGGGATACTTCCAAAAAAGAAAAAATTATTCAACGGAAACTTTTTGTAGAATTAAAGCCCGAAGAAGAACTATTGATGAAGATTATACGGGAGGAAAAAGATCCAACGATAGATTTAATTGCACTAAAAGCACAAATGCCGATGAGTAAGGTATCGGTAACTTTATTAAATATGGAGTTTGAAGGTTTGCTTCGTTGCTTGCCGGGAAAAGTCTTTAAGCCGGTTTAGGAGAAACTTTTTGAAGTTATTTTATATACTATCCGATAATCTCACTTAATTCAAGCCAGCGCATTTCTTTTTCTTCTAATTCTTCGCTGAGCTGTTCAAAGCGTTTGGAAACTTTTTGAAGTTTATCAGAAGAAAGTTCACCTGAATTCATCCGATTAATCAGTTCTTCTTTTTCTGTTTCGAGATTAGCTATATCTTCCTCAAGCTTTTCAAATTCTTTTCGCTCCTTAAAACTTGCTTTGTGGACTTTTGCAGTAGCAGTCTTTGGTGATACATTAGCTTTTTTATTTGCCTTTTCTGCTTTTTTCTCTTCACTAGCTTCAAACACCTGCATTTCGCGATAATCGGAATAATTGCCTACAAAATCTTTTATTTTGCCATTCCCTTTAAAAATAAAAAGATGATCAGATAATCGATCAAGAAAATACCTGTCGTGAGAAACAATAAGCAAGCAGCCTTGAAAATCGAGAAGGAATTCTTCTAAACGACCTAAAGTAAACAAGTCTAAATCGTTTGTTGGCTCATCCAGAATCAGGAAATTTGGATTTTTTAATAAGGTGAGCACAAGATGTAGTTTTCTTTTTTCGCCTCCACTTAAACTGCTGAAGAAACTATGTTGTAAATTATGTGAAAAGCCGAAATGAAATAAAAACTGAGCTGCTGATATTTGGGTTTTGCCCATATCAATAAATTCTGCAATTTCTTTTACAATCTCCAAAACGCGCATATCGTCTTGTAACTGAATTCCTGTTTGTGTAAAATAACCAAACCGGGTGGTTTCGCCAACAATAATTTCACCTGAATCGGGCTGGATTTTTCGACTAATCAAATCTAAAAAAGTTGTTTTCCCGCTTCCGTTATCGCCAACAATACCAATACGTTCGCCTCGTTTAAAGATATAGTCGAAATTTTCTATTAAGTTTAAATTGCCGTAGCTTTTACTAAGTTTTTTTATTTCTAAAATTTTCCGCCCTTGCCGACTCATTTTAATATTAAAATCGAGTTTTTTTTGCTCTAAACGGTTTTTTGCTATTTTTTCTAAATCATAAAAAGAATCGATACGAGCTTTAGACTTATGTGTGCGTGCTTTGGGCTGTCGGCGCATCCAGTCTAACTCTGTACGATATAGGTTTTTTGCTTTTTCAATTTCGGTTAATTGCAATGCTTCTCTCTCAGCTTTTTTTTGTAAAAAATAGCTGTAGTTACCTCTGTAAATAAAGCTTTGTTGCCGATCGATTTCAATAATTTCATTACAAACAGCATCCAAGAAATAACGGTCGTGAGTTACCATTAGCAAACTCATCTTTTGTTTACTAATGTAATTTTCGAGCCATTCAATCATTTCAATATCAAGGTGATTGGTAGGTTCGTCTAAAACAAGTAAATCGGCATCATCAATTAAAATAGAAGCTATTGCCAATTTCTTTTTTTGACCTCCCGAAAGAGTTTCTACTTTTTGATTGTAATTAGTGAGCTCAAATTTTTCTAAAATTTCTTTAACCTTTAGCTCATAATCCCAAGCTTCTGCATGATCCATCGCCTGAATGGTTGAATCTAATAATCGCTGTGAGTCTTTATTTACCTCTTTCTCAAATTGTTTTAAAGCATCTCTATATTGGGCAATAATTTTAATGAATCGATTGTCGGCATGGAAAAGTACCTCGTTTACAGTTAGATTATTTTCAAAATGAGGCTGTTGTTGTAAATAAGCAATCCTAAGATTTTCTTTTAGGCGAATTTCTCCTGTATCCGGAATATCTATACCGCATAAAATATTTAAAAGGCTTGTTTTTCCCGTTCCATTATGAGCTACCAAAGCTATTTTTTGACCTTCGTTAATAGTGATATTCAGCTCCTGAAAGAGAGGTTTATCGCCCCAAGATTTGCTGAGGTTTTCTGCGACTAAGTAGGAAATGGCCATTTAGTTTTTCTTTTGCGCGAAAGTACAAATTTAGGTGGATTGAGATTAACTTAAATTAGTCAAGTTGATGATAAAAGAATCTCTCTCGTAACTCTACGAGGGTTTTAAACCCTCGTAGAGTTTTCTATCCCAAATCATAAAATGGTTTTAAAATTCTTATAAAGCTTTTTCAGGATAGCAAGAATTAGGAGCCAATTTAATTTTCGTTTGCGTTAAAATCCCTATTTTTGCTCCAAAATAATAATTTGTGAATTCAACACTTTTTACTTCTTCATCCATTTCTGATACGCAAGAATATAGCGGACAGGTGAGTTGGCAAAGCCCATCAAATATTGCTTTGGTTAAATATTGGGGGAAATTTGGTGTTCAATTGCCTAAAAATCCATCTTTGAGTTTTGGTTTGTCAGAAGCATATTCTCAGATGAGCATAAAATTCTCTTCAAAAAAAGAAGAAAAGGCAAAATACCGATTCTTTTTTGAGAACAAAGAAAATCCGGCTTTTGGTGATAAAGTGTTTCGCTTTTTAGATGAGTTAGATAAAGAATTTCCCTTTTTAAAGCAGCTTGATTTACAAATTGACAGTAAAAACAGTTTCCCTCATTCTGCGGGAATAGCTTCTTCGGCATCTTCTATGAGCGCATTGGCATTATGTCTTTGTAGCATGCAGCAAGAGGTGCTTGGAGATTTGCAAGATGAACAAGATTTTTTTACTAAAGCGTCTTATGTTGCACGTTTAGGCTCAGGAAGTGCCAGCCGATCTGTTTATGGTGGATTTAGTATTTGGGGTGAGTTTTTTGATATTATGGAGAGTAGCAATGAGTATGCTGTGCCTTTTACTTATGAAGTGCATCCTCTTTTTATGCAGCTTCGCGATAGCATATTGATTGTTAGTGATACTGAAAAAACGGTTTCCAGTAGAGCCGGTCATGCTTTAATGAATGGTCATCCTTATGCCGATGCGCGTATTGCTCAAAGCAAGCAAAATATGAGTTGGCTTACGGCTGCTTTACAACAAGGAGATACGGATAGGTTTATAGAAGTAGTAGAAAACGAGGCGATGAGCTTACATGCTTTAATGATGAGTTCAAAGCCTTGGTATTCTTTATTGCAACCCAATACATTGAGGATATTAGAAAAGATTAGGGCTTTTCGCGAAAAAAGTGGAATTTTTATTTGCTTTACGCTTGATGCCGGTCCAAATGTGCATTTGCTGTACACTGAGGATGATGAAATTCAGGTGATGGAATTTATTGAAAATGAATTGTTAGATTATTGTGTTGAGCGAAAAGTTATACACGATCGTTTAGGTTTTGGTCCAAAAAGAATAGGTTAAAATGATAAAAAGAAGAGAGGTTTTTTACGGAAAGATATTATTGTTTGGAGAATATAGCGTTATTTTTAACTCTATGGCTTTAACTATTCCTTACACTCATTTTAAAGGTCAATTGAGTTTTATTTCAAATTATAAGTATACCGATTTTGAATGGGCAAAAGAATCGAATAATTCAATCAGAGAATTTGCGAATTATTTAAAGTCTTTACAAGAAAAGGGAGAACTGCTTTGCCCGATGAACTTGGAAAAACTTGATGCTGATTTAGAAAAAGGATTATATTTTGAATCAACTATTCCTCAAGGTTACGGTGTTGGTAGTTCGGGGGCTTTAGTAGCCGCTATCTATGATGAATACGCAGAAGAAAAAATACAAAGTGATAGAAATTTAAGTAAGAAAAGTATTTTTAAATTAAAGGCTGTTTTTGCACAAATGGAGTCTTATTTTCATGGTAAGAGTTCCGGACTTGACCCTTTAAACTGTTATATCCAATATCCGCTTTTAATAAAAAATACGAGTGAGATAAAAACCGTTGGTATTCCAAGAAATAAGTTTGATAAGAAAGGTGCTATATTTTTGATAAATAGTGGAAAACCGGGAAAAACAGCTCCTTTGGTAAACCGTTTTCTTGAAAATTATAAAGAGAAAGATTATAAACAGGCAGTTGATAATGAATTAATACCGTTGAATAATTCTTTGATTAATACTTTATTGGAAGGAAGAGGAAATGAGTTTTTTGAGCTGTTAAAACAGCTATCAGATTTTCAGTTAAAATATTTTGATAAAATGATTCCCGAAGCTATTCGTAAAGTTTGGTACGAAGGAGTAAAGACAGAAAAATATTCTTTAAAATTATGTGGCTCCGGTGGAGGTGGTTTTATGCTTGGCTTTACTACTAATTATGAAGATGCCAAGAAAATACTCTTACAGCAAGGTTTTGAAATAATTACAGTTTATAAAAATTCGTGATAAGTATTAAAAAAAGCCGCTTTTTATGCGGCTTTTAATTTATTGTTGTTTTGAAACTTGTCTTTTTGCAAAATCGAAAAGCAAACGAACACCAACTCCCGTTCCTCCTATACCTCGGTAATTAAACCGTTTTTCTACAAGTGCGGGTCCTGCAATATCGAGATGGATATATGGATAATCGGTAAATTTCTCAAGGAATTTACCTGCTGTAATTGCTCCACCGTCAGGACCTCCTAAGTTTGTCATATCTGCAATATCAGATTTTATTAATTCTTCATATTCTTCCCAAAACGGGAATTCCACTAAACGTTCTCCGGTTTGTTCTCCGCTTATTTTTAAATCGTTTAAAAAGTCTTCGTTTTTTGAGCCCATAGCTACAATTCCGTATTTCCCAATGGCATGAGCAGCAGCTCCCGTTAGTGTAGCCAAATCAATAACCAATTCAGGATCGTATTTTTGAGCATAAGCAAGAGCATCGGCAAGTATCATTCTCCCCTCGGCATCGGTATTTAAAACTTCTACTGTCATACCGTTAAACATTTTAATTATATCGCCCGAAACGTAGGCATTATTATTTAAACGATTGTCGGTAGCAGGAACCAAACCGATAACATGAATAGGCAATTTTGCTTTTGCAATAGCAAATATACTTCCCGCGACGGCAGCGGCACCACCCATATCGGCTTTCATATTGTTCATGAAATTGGCAGTTTTAATATTTAATCCACCGGTATCGTAAACAACACCTTTCCCGACAAAGATCAATGGCTTTTCGTTTATAGCATTTTTAGGACTCCATTCAAATATGCTAAATGTAGGAGGATCGATACTGCCTTTGTTTACAGCCAATAAACCGCCCATTTTAAGTGCTTCAATTTTACTCTTCCCAAATATTTCAACCTTTGCGTTTGTCTCTTTGGCTAATATTTTAATCTCTTTAGATAATTGTGTGGCATTCATAAAGTTAACGGGTTCGTTAACTAAAGTACGTGCTGTTAAAGTGGCTTTGGTTATAATTTTCAACTCGTCTATTTGCGAAGCTGTAATTGCTGTGTTTTGAATAAATATATTCTGAAGTGTATTAAAATTGTTGTCTTTATCAGTTTTGTATTTGTTAAACTGATAATTGGCTAAAATCATGCCTTCGGCGAAAGCCAAGCTTTCATCTGCTTTAAAAGATTCTGAGTGAATGCCTATTGTTTTAATTCGAGTTTCATTAAAAATTCCTACATATTTATCGGCTAAAATGCGTAGGCTTTCAAGAAAATGGAAATGATTTTCTTTGTTTTTTACAATCTCAATATAATCCCAATGGGTAAAACGATTAAAAGAAAAAGATGTTTTTTTATTTTTTTCGGATTCTGTTTTTATAAAAGCTAATTCTTTATCAGAAAAAGTATTTACTGCTATTTCTTTTAACGATTTAACCAAATATAATGTATCAATATTTGATTTTATGACTTTTGTTTTTTGGATAGAAGTGTACATTTTAACCTGTTTTATTTTTAGTAAGCAAAGGTAATGAATTCAACATTAGTAATTATTGACTTTTTTTATGATAACTTAGGTTGAGAGTTTATTAGGAGTATATTTTCTTTGGAAGTTTAATGTTTGTAAAAAGCGAAATAAATCTTATTTTTGTTTTGTATTAAAAAATAATGATCATGACGGAAGAATCGAAAATGATTTTGGAAGATACCAAAGAAAGTATGGAAAAAGCTGTACAACACTTGGAAAGTGCTTTTAAAAAAATACGTGCCGGCAAAGCAAGTCCACAAATGTTATTAGGAGTAAAAGTTGATTTTTATGGTTCATTAACTCCTATTGAACAGATGGCAAATATTTCTACTCCCGATCCGCGTCAGATTGTTGTTCAGCCTTGGGATAAAAGTACTTTAGCTCCTATTGAAAAAGCTATTATGAATGCTAACTTAGGGTTTAATCCCCAAAATGATGGTGAGCTGATTAGAATTATGGTTCCGCCTTTAACAGAAGAGCGCAGGCTTGATTTGGTAAGAACAGCTAAAAATGAAACTGAAAGTTCTAAAATTACAATTCGAAATATTCGAAGATCGGCAAACGATATGGCTAAAAGCCTGAAAGATGAAGGTGTTTCGGAAGATGAAATAAAAGATGTAGAAGGCGAAATACAAGAATTAACCAATACTTTTACAGCTAAAACTGATGCGCTTTGCTCTGAAAAAGAAAAAGAAATTATTACAATTTAATTTAGAAAATTTCAGATTGTTAACCCGATAGGTCTCTGATTTATCGGGTTTTTTATTGCACTGCAAAATAAGCTTCCAATTCTTTCAAAGTATCTTTTCCTGTTTCAATATCGTGAACAATATCGCCTTGATGCAAGACAACAATTCGTTTGCAAACTTCCGTTACATGGTTTAAATCGTGACTGGAAATCAACATAGTTACTTGCTTTTCTTCTTGTAATTCCTTGAGTAATTTCTTTAAACGAAACTGTGTTGTTGGATCTAGACTTGAGAATGGTTCATCAAGAATAAGAATTTCAGGATTTGTCATAATTGCAGCTGAAATACCAACCTTCTTCTGATTTCCTTTTGAAAGATCACGAATGTATTTTTTATGCCCTAATATCTCGCCATTGAAAAGATCTTCGAAGGAAACCATAAATTCTTCAATTTCTTGTTGGGAGAGTTTGTTTATTTTTCCCACAAACTGAAAATATTCTTCAGGAGTTAAATAATCGATTAAAAATCCTTCATCGAGATAAGAGCCTGTATAATCTTTCCAATGTTCTGATCCGGCTGTTGCAATATCTTTCGATAAAACAGTTCCGCTATTGCCTCTAATCAGGTCGAGGATTAAGCGGAAAAAAGTAGTTTTTCCAGCACCATTATTGCCAACTAATCCAAAACTTTCGCCTTTTGTAATTGTTAATGTGGGTATATTTAAAACGGTTTCTCCACCGTAAGCTTTTGTTAAATCATTTACTTTTATCATTGTGTTTGTTTTTTTCTTGTTTATAATTTGATTAGCCTTTCTGACGGTATCCTTCAGCAATTTGATAGCGTTTCTTCTTGAAATTATTTACGGCAAATTTTATCAAACTTTGATTAAAAATTAAACCTAAAACGCCCAAACCACCCAGCGTTAAAACTGCTGGGATATGTCCGAAAAATACACTTATAGGCCAAAATATTAATGCGGGAACAGCCAATAAAGGAAGCACTAAGATAAAATTATTTACCCCTACGCCTTGGTAATTCATCATTGCCCCTTTGCTTAAATCCATTCTTTTTTTATTGTAAGAAGCCGTGTACAATAATAATGGTGCGTTTACACCTAGATTATAAAATAAAGCTGCAAAGTTCACCCAGAATATTTTCATTCCGAAGTACATATAGGGGATGGTGAAGAAGTATAGAATTAAAGTTGGAATTACGAGTAAAAAGTATTTGGCTTTAAAATAGTCGTGAATTCCAACGTTAGAACTGAGGATAAAATCGAAATGTGAACTTTCCCAAGCCATAAGGTATTGACCATAAGCAATAAGAAAGCCTCCTGTCACGAAAATCCCCACAAAAACTAAAAAGCCCATTTTGTCATTATAAAGATCTTGAGGGTAAAAAAATAAGCCGTATAAAAGGAAAAATGGAATAAGAAAAACAACAGATTTTGAACGTTTATTTCTTAGAATGAGTTTGATTTCACCCAAAACCAATTCGCCAGTTTTCCCAAAGTTTTGTAAAAGATTTAGTTTGGCAGAAAGGTTTTCGCCTTCTGTTTTCTTGGGTGATAAATCATCCAAATAACTATTTTTTTGAATCATACTGAGATTCCAGAAAACAAAGAATATGGTTGAAAATAATGGGAGGAAAATCCACATCCAATTGGCATTTAATTGTGTGAAATACCAAAGCGAGATGTTGGAAATGGAAAATAAGTCAAATTTATCAAGAGCAATTATAAGCCCAATAGCCCCAATTAAAAGTAAAATGAGTTTGGGGTTTAGGGTGAACTTTCGTTTAAAATAAATCAACATAAAATTGGATGTTAACTCAAACAAAAACACCGATAGAAACCAAATAAAGGATTGGAATCCACTAAATTCTTCTCTCATATAACCCAAAGCAAATGGTAGAAATAGTAGGAAGGGAATAAAATTAAAAAAGCTTGTTAATGATTTAAACTGCATAAACCATGCAATGGTACTTCGTTTAATTCTGAGATGGAGATAAGGAATAATTTCCATCGCCGGAAGGCTCTGTAAAAAGAAACGCATTAAAAAGGTAAAAAGAAAATAGTAGATGATGATTTTTGAAAGTGTAATATCTGCATTCGCATCTTTTACAATATCCTCTAGAAGTTTGTCAAGAAAAAAACCTAGTGCTAACAGATAAAGTAACATAATCACCATAAAAAAACCAATAATGATATTTAGAGCTACATTTTTTTGCCATATACTAGAACGTATTGCTTGTTTCCACTGATGTTGTATAAACCATTTAATCATAAGCTGAGTATTTTTATCAAAAATAGGTCTTTCGTTAGTTTTATAAAAATGAGAAATGTTAAACAGTTGCTATTTTTTAACAGTTTATCAACAGCTTAGTATTAGTCAGGGCTTCACTTAAAGTGAAACCCTGACTTGAATTACGCTAATCTTGTTGGAGAATTTCTATCTTTGTTTACGATTAGAAAACTATGAAGCGAATTACACTTTTTGCAGAACTTATTTTACCTCTTCCTATTGAAGGCAGCTTTACTTACCGGATTCCTTTTGAGCTAAATGATAGTGTTGAAATTGGAATGCGCGTGGTAGTTCAGTTTGGTAAAAAGAAAGTTTATACGGCGCTTGTACGCTCTATTCACGAAATTCCACCCACAAAATATGCTCCAAAATACGTTTTGGCTGTTCTCGACAAAAAACCAATAGTTAATGAAAAACAGTTTGCTTTTTGGGAGTGGATGGCCAATTATTATATGTGTACGCTGGGCGAAATAATGAATGCTGCTTTGCCCGGTGCACTTAAGCTTGCCAGCGAATCAAAAGTGGTGCTTCATCCTGAATTTGATGGCGATTATAAAAAGCTAAATGAAAAAGAATATTTAATTGTAGAGGCTTTGGAAATACAAAATGTGCTAAGTATTACCGATGTGGAAAGCATTAGTGAGCATAAAAAAGTGTTTCCCTTAATTAAAACCCTTATCGAGAAAAAAGTGATTTTACTCGAAGAGGAATTGAAAGAAAAGTATATTCCTAAAATAGAGACCTACGTTCAGCTTGTTGAGGATTACCAAACGGAAGAGACTTTAAAAGAGCTTTTCTACTTACTGGAAAAACGAGCCTATAAACAGCTTGAAGTTTTAATGGCTTATCTTAATTTGAGTGCTCAATCGCAAGAACAGTATCCCGAAATAAAGAAGGCCATTCTTGTAAAGCAAGTTGAAAATGGAGCATCGGCATATACTGCTCTGGAGAAAAAAGGAGTTTTTGTTTCCATCCTGAAAAAGGAAAGCCGCCTACAAACAAAAGAGGCTTTTGATGAGGTTTCGAACATTCACTTGAGCGAAAATCAAGTAGCAGCTTTGGATGAAATTAAGACGGTTTTTACTGAAAAGGATCAATGTTTATTGCATGGAATAACGGGTAGTGGGAAAACGGAATTGTATATAAAACTTATTGCCGATACGCTGGCTCAAGGAAAACAAGTCTTATATCTTTTGCCTGAAATTGCGCTTACTGCACAAATCATCAATCGCTTAAGTCGGTATTTTGGGAAAAGAGTTGGGGTTTACCATTCGCGTTATAATCAGAACGAGCAAGTAGAGATTTGGAATAAAGTTCTGGAAAAGGAAAATGTAAATGTAAATTCTGATTCTTACGATATCATTTTATCTGCTCGCTCAGGTATATTTTTACCGTATTCAAATTTGGGTTTAATCATTGTAGATGAAGAACACGATAGCTCATATAAACAGCAAGATCCTGCACCGCGTTATCACGCTCGCGATGCCGCTTTGGTTTTGGCAAATATGCACAAAGCCAAGGTTTTAATGGGTACGGCAACACCTTCGGTGGAATCTTATTATAATGCCCGAAGTGGAAAGTATGGTTTGGTAGATCTTTTAAAACGCTATGGAGATAGTAGTTTGCCCGAAGTTTTAGTAGCGGATATCAAAGAAGAAACTCGTCGTAAAATGATGCGCTCCCATTTCTCCTCATTTTTACTAAAGCATATTGAAGAAGCACTCGAAAGAAAGGAACAGATTATTTTATTCCAGAATCGTAGGGGATTTGCACCGCGTTTGGAATGTGAAGTGTGCAATTGGATTCCCGAATGTGTGAATTGCGATGTAAGTTTGGTTTATCACAAGCAGCATAACCGATTGAAATGTCATATTTGTGGTTATTCAACAGCGGTGCCAACAAAGTGCGGAAATTGTGGTAGTCCCGATGTTAAAATGCGCGGCTTTGGAACAGAAAAAATTGAAGAAGATTTAGCTATTATCTTACCCAAGGCAAAGATAAAGCGGATGGATTTGGATACCACACGTAGCAAATATGCTTACGAGCAAATTTTTAAAGATTTTGAAGAGCGGAATATTGATATCCTTATCGGAACCCAAATGGTAACCAAAGGTTTGGATTTTGATAATGTAGGAATTGTGGGCGTTCTCAATGCGGATAATATGTTAAACTATCCTGATTTCCGAGCTTTTGAGCGGAGTTTTCAAATGATGGTTCAGGTGAGTGGAAGAGCAGGTCGGAAAAATAAAACAGGGAAAGTAATTATTCAAACTTTTAGCCCTTATCATTCTGTTATTCGTTACGTTATTGATAATGATTATCAGGAAATGTATGATAGTCAGATTTTAGAGAGGCGCAATTTTCATTATCCTCCATTTTATCGTTTGATAAGATTTAGTTTAAAGCATAAAGACTTTCATTTGTTAAATAATGCAGCTCAGGAATTTACAGACTTGTTGCGTAAAGAGTTTGGTACGGCTGTTTTAGGACCGGAATACCCGATGGTTTCAAAAGTGCGAGGCTTATTTATTAAAGATAGTATATTGAAATTACCAAAAGGCAAATCGAATATGCAAATGAAAGCGATTATTAAAAAATGTATTATGCAGTTTCGAGAACTTGGTATTTACAATTCTGCCCGGTTAATAATAGACGTTGATCCGTATTAAATTACTATGGAGAAAAATAATTCAAATACATTTGAATAATTTGCATTTTGGAGTGTAAAATTCAATTGCATTTGAATAATCAGTTAAAAAAATAGAATAAATTTGTTTATAATCGCAGGGAATAAGAAATAAAACGTAAACCATGAAAAAAGGAATTATTCTATTCGGTATTTTGATGATGAGTTTTAATATCTGGGCTCAGGAAATGTATGTTTTTAACGAAACACAAAGACCACAATTAACACAGGCAGGAGCAGAGCATTTGGCTTCTTTGGCTTTTCATTGTATCCAAACGGAATACCCAAACAAATTGGGTCACGTGATTTTAGATGCCACGCAAGTACGTGAGCCTATGGATTTACATCCCGCATTTTACGGATGTTTCGATTGGCATTCTTCCGTTCACGGACATTGGATGTTGGTAAAGCTACTCAAGCTCTTTCCTGAAATGGAGAATGCAGAAGCGATAAAAAAGGCTATCGATCAAAATATGAGTGCAGAAAATATTCTATCTGAAATAGAGTATATGAAAGCCCCTTTGCACAGCTCTTATGAAAGAACCTACGGTTGGGCCTGGATTTTCCGGTTGGCAACAGAATTAAAAACTTGGGATAATCCACAAGCAAAGATTTGGCTTTCTAATCTGCAACCTTTGGTCGATTATTTAAAAGGAAATATGATGGATTACCTTCCAAAGCAAACCTATCCAATTCGTACAGGTGTGCATCCCAATACCGCCTTTGCTTTAGGCTTTGCACTTGATTATGCGCAATTGGTAGGCGATAAAGAATTTGAAGAATTGCTTGAGCAAAGAAGCAAGGACTATTATTTAAAGGATAAAAACTATCCTGCTTATTTGGAGCCTAATGGCACCGATTTCTTTTCTCCATCTTTGTTGGAAGCCGATTTAATGTATCGTATTTTGGATGCTAAAGAATACAATGCTTGGATGAAGAATTATTTACCTCAAATTCCTGAGAATATTCTTAATCCTGCTACGGTTAGCGATCGTAGCGATTTACAATTGGTTCATTTGGACGGTTTAAATCTAAGTCGGGCCTGGTGTATGCTGGGGATAGCCAAACATTTAAACGATAAAAATCCGCAAAAGAAACAAATGCTAGATGCTGCTGAAAGACATTTAAAAGATGCTCTGCCAAACATTGCCAGTGGAAATTATTCCGGAGAGCATTGGTTGGCTAGTTTTGCCGTATATGCTTTAAGTCGATAGGTGAACTTTAGAAAAAAAAATATTTTTCAAAAGCGAGTTTAGAGATCAAGAGAAGCGTGTAATGCAGTGAGTAAAGTAAAATAGAGTAAAGGCTTGTGATGAAAAAAGGTGTAATAAAGGCATTTAAATACAGAGGAGAATTTGATCGTGATATTAAGGCTTTGCAAAACAATCAATTATTTGCGCCAAATAAAGAACTGTTAAACGATCCTTGCGAGATGCTTACGTCTGACCGAATATTTCTTCAAGGATTAAAGCTTATTGAGCAATTTTGTGGCACTTCATCTGAAAAGGTGAAATCAGAATTTGAATCATTCAAAAAAAGGATTCTAAGAACAGGAGTATTTTCTTTATCCGTTTCAAAGGAACCTTTGAATATTTTGATGTGGTCTTATTATGCTAACAATCATAAAGGATTTTGTGTGGAATATGACATTGGCATACTGGCGAAGTACAATAGTGCTGTAAATAAATTTTGGATAAAGTATTCAAATAAAATACCAGTGTTTAAACCGAAATTATTATCTGGGATGGATAATGAAATCATTAAACACTTTACGGGTTATAAAAGTAAAGATTGGAAATATGAAAATGAGTACCGTTTGTTATATGATAATTCTGGCTTTCAAGACCATGAACACAGAGCGGTAAAGAGTATTTTTTTCGGTTCCAAAATGGAAGACAAAGAAAAAGAGATAATATTTAAATCACTGCAAGGACGCTGTATAAGATATTTCCAGATGCACCTTCATTCTAAAAAGTATAAATTGTATTGTGAAGAAATCATTGATCCGTATCGTAATGTAAAAAGAAAAATAATTATAAATACTACGGAGAAAATAAAATGGTTCTTGGAAAGCGCAAAAAAAGATTCTGGTATTGAATTAAGTGATTATCTGAGAAAAGCTATTAATTTGGTTTCTAATTATCCAAATGTGAAAAATATTTTAGAGGCGATCGTTATAATTGATAACGATAACCCGATAATGAAAGTTGAATATCAGATTAAAGAATGTGGTAGTAAGAATAATCTGCCGAAAGTTTACCGATTTACAAAAGAAGAAATTAATGAAGAGTATAAAAATGTAATTGAGGGCTAGTTTATGATATTAGCTATCAATAAAATAGTGATCGGTTTAACATGCTGTAATCGTTGTGTAACAGTTTATGTTTTTATACTATTTTGTTGTAAATTTGAAGGCAACAACATAAATTTAACCTA
>JAGGWH010000136.1 GCA_021157585.1 Bacteroidales bacterium
ACATTATCCAAATAAAAGGTTTGGTCTGCGCCGGCATAGCCATAATCGCGTAAGCGGAAGTTTATTCTATAGGTAGCGGTTATGCTTGGCGTATACTCATAAGTTACCGTTTTGCTTGTTGTAACATATTCGCCATAGATTTTGCTATTGCCTTTCCAAAAGCTAAATTCTAAATCTGTTGTTATATCTACACCCGCTGTCAAATCTTCTTTTGTTTTGTACCTAAAGCGTTGTAAATGTAGTGAATATTTTCAATTGAAAAGCTTTCTACGACCTAATCTAAAGATTAGGCCGAGCGGGGGTCACTTCGTGTGTTAGCAATAAGTCTCATTTATTTGAAACAGATTTCTCCTCTGCTACACTCCATTTCAGAGTAATTAGTGAGAGTCACTCCTAATAAAATCTAGTTGCAAGCTTCTTCTGACTCCCGGGAATTATTCTCTTATTCAATTGTAGAACCGACTGTTCTTCTATTAAATATTTTTTAAACACATTATCAAAAGTGAGTTTATTAACTTTAATATTGGCAGAACCATATTCCGGTTTTTTCTGAAAAGCCAGCAAACCATAAACACAATTTGTAAGTCTTATTTCCTTTCCTTCAATAGTGGAAAAATCTTTTGAAGCCATTGCAATATTCGCATTTGAAACACTAAAATTGCTGAGTTTTACAGATGAATTTTCCCCTGCACTAACTCCTTTATCACCTGCACTTTTCACCTCACAAGAGTTGATCTGTACTTGTGATCCTGAAAAATCGAAAGCATCATTTCCTATTTCCGAGAAGGAAGTATTTGTAACTACGCCTTTAACAAAATCGCCATCAAAAGCATCGCCGGCAGTAGCGTAAAAAGTGGAGCTTTCTAAACTAAAGTCCGAACGGATAATATTTAATGCATCTTCACAAAAGTTATGCTCAAACCTAACGTGATCCATATCCACATCTGCCTCATAAAAATTTACAGCACCACTTAGCTCCCATCCTTTATATTCAAAATTGCCTAAGTAACTGAAAGTAGTATGTTCAATTCGGTTTCGAGAAGAGGTTTGAAAAATGCTCAATCCCTTAGCTGTTGAATCACTAGAAAAAATATGGATAGGTAAATTTTCTGTACCGGCCAATACAATTGGAGCAAAAGATAGAATTCCACCCGAATTTACAATATCCAAGTCGACACCCTTCTCAATAAACAAAAACTTACCTTTTGGAATAATTACCAAATTTTTCAACTGATATTTCCCCGATTTAATCCAAACAGTATCTTCTCTTTCTACAAAGATTCCTGACTGTAAATAATCGTTTTCGCGAAGTAATTCTTGACGCGGACTCTCTCCTATTTTCTTTTCCCAAGGATGCAACTGAGTATACAACAACTCTTTTTCTCCATCTACCTTAAATACCAACTCATTTAGCAAATCATCATCTCCAAGATTCAGAACCAAGCTTTGTTCCTTATTGTTAAAAGCATCTATCCGATAATTTTTTTTACGCCAAGACAAGCTTATCTGCTTTTGTTCATTGGCCAAACCAATTAGCTCAATTGCCCTATTATTATAATTCTCAACACGAATTCTATACATATCGTCTTTGGATTTATAATAGAAAGCATTAACAAATAAAGGAGCAAGATCTATTCGGTAAAGCGTGTCATAATCAAGTATTTTTTCTTTAAGCGGATAAGAATTTATCACACCATTCTTCAGTCGCTTCTGATATGCCGGCAGTTCCTGTCGAATTCTTTTTGCATTATCGAAAATGAAGGCAGACTCGTACTTATAGTTCGGGAACTCCTCCTGCAATAAATCTTCATATTTAGAAATAGACTGTTCTTCTCGTTTAAAAAAATCATTCAGATATTCTTCTTTACTTATTTTCTTAAGGTTTTTTACATACAGTTCTTGAAATTCAGTATCCTGAAAAATCCTGAATAGTAAATTATCTATTTCTAAAACCTCAGCATTTTTAGGAAACCAAAGGTTACCATAGATAGCTTTTTCTTCGGTAAACTTTTCCATACCACCGGTATAAGCATCAAAAGCAATAGGTTCCAACAAGCATAAAACCGGATTATAATAAAACCTTTGATTGTGCCAAGCCATTCCATGCCGAGCTTTTGTTAAATCTACCAATGCCCAATATTTAGCCAACTTTTCCACGTCAAAAATCTGATTTAGAGGCTTTTGATGTGTTTTATATTGATAAAGAAGTCGCTGTGCAATAGAAAATTCCGTACTTAAAACGGGAGATGCCAAAGTTTTATTAGTCTGAAAAGCTTCTGCAATAGCCGTCTGAAAATAAGGTAATAGATACCATTTCTTTTCAACTTTAAAATGTTTTTGAACACCCCAAAATGCCTCTTCGTTAAAACGTAAAATCGGTCCTTCACGCCGCTGATTATACTCTATCATTTGCTTGGCAAAATGCTCTTCAACAGCATAAACACCTCGACTTTCGCCATTCACATATAAAGGTGTAAAACCATAACGAGTAGTTAAAATATCATTATCGTTAAACAAAGAATGAGCAACATATTCCATTAAGTTAGAACGTGTTAAAGGGTTTTGAAGCGAAAAAACCCTTAATCCGTTCAGACTCTTTGATTTCCGCATTTTCACCCTATACGACCATTTAACACCTTCTAAATGATCCAACCAATCGCCTTTAAGACGAGCTTTTATAGGCAAAACCTGTTTTTCATCAGAGATGATACCATTTGCCCAATCGTCATCGCTTTGCTCTAAAATGCCATTTTCAAAAGCACGTTGGCGAGAGCGTTCAAAAACAGCCCAATCCTTAGTATCAAAATAAAGATACATTTTAGGACTATTTGTATAAACAGGGTATTTTTTTGGAGGCAGTCTTTCAATACGAATATCATCAAACCAAGCACTGTCGGAGCCAATGCTCCAAGCATAGATTTTTATATAATCCAGATTAGGTTTTACATAAAACTCTATTTCTAAAAGCTCCCAACCCTCTTTATCTTTTTCAATAGCTTTAGTTTCTGCTTGATATAAAATATGTGTTTTATCTCCCGCAACAACAAGCCCCGCTTTTCCACTAAGATCGTATCGCCATACACTAGCTTTAAACCGGTTACCTTCGGTAAGATGACGCATTTCGTAAGTTAAACCATAAGGTTTCTTTTTTCCAATTTTAACGGAATACTTCCCACTCCTCGCATGCTCTTGACTATGTATTCCACTTAATTTAAACGAGATATCTCCATCTGTTCCACTTCCAACAATATATTTACCGTTAGAATCTAAAGTCTCTGCATCGGTATATGCAAACCAGGATACTTTTTCATTCTCCACTACGGACGAATTTGTGCAAGCTCCCAAAATAATCAGAAAGAACAAAAAAACGATATATGATAAAGTTTTCATAAACCAACGTCCTTAAACCAATTGAGGATACAATTTCTCCATCCCCGAAATATACTTAGAGAATTTACTCAAACGAACAGGTAATTTAGAGCTAATAACGGCAACTTCAGAAGCAAATTCCATATCATACTTTAGCTCTAAAATAACATTTTGATAATCAGGTATTTTATGTAAGAATAGATTGTGATACTGCGACAATTTAAAATATTCCATTTTATGATCTACAGTAAAACGAAAATTATAATCGAAAGAACGAAAATATCTTCTGCTGTAAGAATTTAATAACTGAGCTTCCAAGCCCATAATTTCTTCGCGAACATTATCTGGTAAATCGGTTTGCTCAAACAGCTTTTTTATCTGCCGGGCATTAAATCCTTTTTCAATAACAAAATCGGGTAAGATATACGACTTTTTAATCCCAAGTTCTCCCTTCTTAATTTTGAATTCTAAGATAGGCTTACTAATCTGACCTACAGGATTTCCATACCAACGAATTCTTACTTTCTTCCGATTGGTATTTCCATCGAAATTATCGTGATAATATCTTAATCCCTGTTTATCGAAATAAATATTATTAACTTGCCTTTGCTGAAAAATTTCGTGAAAATTAGATGGGTGATTCTTAACAATCATCTCAACATAAGCCGGATGTTTGTTTTCAAATACAAATTTCCGCTCATAACGATATTGAATATTTTCGACTAGCGTGGACATAATGATCAACTAAATTTCTTGATCTAATATACCCAAATGAAAGTTCCAAGAAGATAGTTTTAAATCGTCTTGAAAATATTGAATTGATTTAGTATTTTTTAATTCTACCAGATAAGCAAGCTCTAAAAAGTTATTTTGAGAATCATATCTTTTTAGGCGAAAATCGCCAAAATGTTTTGCAATCAAATTATTAAGATCTTCTATTTTAAAATTATCGATATTATCTGAAGATAAACTAATATATAAATTCTGCGTTTTATGTTTAGAGGAAAAGAAAAATCCTCCCCATAAAATTAGCATCAATATTGCAAAGGCCACTAAGACTATTAATGTCTGATTAGCACCAAGTCCCAAGCCGAGAGCAATAGCAATAAAGAGATAAGCTAATTCTTCAGGCTCTTTTATAGCAGCTCTAAACCTAACAATAGAAAGAGCTCCGACTAAACCTAAGGACAAAGCCAAAGACGACTTTACTATAGTGATTATCAGCATAGTAGTAAAAGCCAAAAGAATAAAATTTGCTGCAAATCCTTTACGATTAGAAAGACTTCTACCACATTTACGATAAGTATAAGATAGTAATAATGATAAAATAACAACCACTAACGAATTCAATAAGAAATCGCTGATTGAAATATTAGCATTTTCGGTAATTAAAAATTTTTGAAACAGATTCCATTTATCTTCCATAAAGCGTAATTATATCAAAATAAAAGAGACTGATAGTTAAAAATCATCATCGCTCTCGTAAAACTTTTTTCTTTTTTGTGCATCATATTTATCGCAATCAATTTCTACAGAAAGAGGTTTAATAGGTTTGTCAAAATCGCCTTGATACAATCCAATTTTTTTGTTAGCATAAACATCTTTCATAAACAAAGCCCAAATAGGCAAAGCCATATTAGCTCCTTGTCCTTGCGTAATAGTTCTAAAATGTACTGAGCGATCTTCAGCTCCAACCCACACTCCCGTAGCTAAATTAGGTGTAATTCCCATAAACCATCCATCTGACTGATTTTGAGTAGTTCCCGTTTTGCCTGCAATCGGATTTCTAAATCCATAGGTGTATTTCAAACGAATTCCCGTTCCGCTCTCTACCACACCTTTCATAAGCGAAAGCATAAGATAAGCCGTTTCTTCGCTCATAGCTTCGTTAGATTCGGGAGTAAAACGCTCTAATACATTTCCATTCTTATCTTCTATACGACTGATAAAAATAGGTTTTAGATGAACACCTTTATTAGCAAAAGTAGCCATTGCGCCAACCATTTCGTAAAGAGAAATATCGGGTGTACCCAAAGCAATAGCATGTACTGCCGGAATATAACTTGTAATACCCATATTTCGAGCCATTTTAACTACCGCAGCCGGATTATACTTATCAATCAGCTGAGCCGATATCCAGTTAATGGAATTTGCTAAAGCCCATTTTAGAGTAACTTCTCTACCTTCAAACTTTTTATTGGAATTATGAGGTTTCCAAAAAGTACCATCGGGCAAACGGATAATTGGCTGCACATTTGCCATTTTGCTACAAGGCGACATATTACCCTCTTGCATTGCCAAAGTATAAACAAAAGGTTTAAAAGTAGAACCTACCTGACGTTTTGCTTGAGTTACATGATCATATTTAAAATAACGATAATCGATACCACCAACATATGCTTTAACATGCCCTGTTTGAGGCTGGACAGACATTAAGCCTGCTTGAAACAGATATTTATAATAATGAATACTGTCCATCGGACTTAAAACCGTATCAATATCTCCATCCCACGAAAAAAGAGTCATTTCTGTTGGAGTATTAAAAGCAATATCTATAGAATCCATGCTTATTCCCGCTTTTTTCATCAAGCGATAGCGTTCTGATCGCCGCTTAGCTGTATTCAATATTTTTTGAATTTGTTCTTCGGCATCTTCTTTATCGAAAGCAAAAGGAGCATTCGTATACCCTTTCCAATGACGATAAAAAGCGGGTTGCAAATCTTTACCCAAATGTTCACGAACGGCTTTCTCGGCATAAACTTGCATATCATAATTTATAGTGGTAAAAATGCGCAAGCCATCGCGATAAAGGTTATATGGAGTTCCATCAGGTTTAAGATTTGAGGCAGCCCAATCTGTTAACCATCTACGTAAGTATTCGCGAAAATATTTTGCCATTCCGTCATTATGGCTTTGCCTGTTAATATTCAAGCCTAAAGGTTTAACAATGGCGGAATCATAAGTTAATTTATCGATATAGTTATAGTGATACATTTGTCCTAAAACTACATTACGGCGTTCGGTTACTAATTTAGGTCGACGAAAAGGATTATACAGCGATGAATTTTGCAACATCCCGACCAAAGTAGCCGCTTCAGTTAATTTTAAAGAGTCGGGGGTAGTACCAAAATAAACACGTGAAGCCGTTTGTATTCCATCGGCATTATTGATAAAATCGTATTTATTCAGATACATTGCTATAATTTCCTCTTTCGAGTAACTGCGTTCGAGCTTAACAGAAATAACCCATTCGTTAAGTTTTTGTTTTACACGGGCAAGGCTGGAGCCGGGTTTCTCGGTAAATAATTGTTTAGCTAACTGCTGTGTAATAGTCGATCCTCCACCTGCATTATTCCCTGTTAGAACACCATAGAAAACACGTGCTAAAGCTTTAAAATCAATGCCTGAATGATTGTAGAATCTAATATCTTCCGTAGCAATTAGAGCATTTACCAGATTTGGAGATATATCGCGAAAATCAATGTCGGAACGATTTTCGATAAAATAAGATCCCAACAAACGACCATCATCAGCAAATATAAGAGAAGCTTGGGAAGACTGAGGGTTTTCCAACTCTTCAAAGCTGGGCATTTTTCCCAGATAACCATTTGAGATTAATACAAATAAACCAACAAGCAATCCAACTCCAATAAAAAAGCTAGCCCAAAGAATTAAAATCCACTTTAAAAAGCCTGTTTTTTTCTTAGT
This sequence comes from Bacteroidales bacterium, assembly GCA_021157585.1. Classification (NCBI taxonomy): domain Bacteria; kingdom Pseudomonadati; phylum Bacteroidota; class Bacteroidia; order Bacteroidales; species Bacteroidales bacterium. The sequence goes on from JAGGWH010000136.1 coordinate 7,078, forward strand.
TTTTTTCTTACTGCCTTTTTTGGCTGTTGTGTCTTTCTTTACACCCATATTAAATTTTTGTTATTCTACCCTTTCCAATCTGATTCCCACATCGGCTATGCCTTTTAAGCTATCAGCTCGCATACCATGTTTCACGCAAAAGCGATATTTTCCTTTTTTCTGAAAACGTATATTTTCACGAAGTATAAAACTGTTATCACGAAACTTACCCCTACCATCGCCTAACCATTTACCCTGATAATCAGCTAACTGACATTCTATTGTATCTTGTGCAGATTCGCCATCGGGAAATTCTGATTTGATAAAAAAATACAAGTTAGCAAACTCATAATCAATTGTATTACGAACATTAATATAAAAATTAAACGATTGGAGACTATCTTCTATTTCTACTTCAAATATTTTAGCATCATCATAAAACCAAATATTATTTGCAATCATCTCGTTATGTTCGTAATATCGATTATTATCGCAAGACATAAATGCAAATCCCAAGAATGTAAAAGCTAATGCAAAGCCTATCATTCTTTTCGAGAAGTTATATTTTTTTCTTTGCATATTCAAAATTTATCTTCGATCAAAACGTGTTAAGTCACCTTCTTCAATACCGTTTAGCTTCTTCTTTTCCGGTGATTTTATCATATAACTTTCTATATCATCCGGCTTTTTCCCAATCTTATTACGCCCAAGGATATATTTAACTTTTTTAACAGATATCGCCATAAATGATCCGGGTTCATTTAAATAAGAGTACCAAAAAATACCTTTAAAGACATCCATTTTTTGAAAAACAGCATCACCTTTTTTTGTTTTCAAAGGAAGGCTTGTATCAGGAAAATCGGATTGTGCGTCAGAATAAGAATCATATTCAAAATTGAGGCAACACTTTAACTTACCACATTGTCCGGCTAATTTTTGCGGATTTAACGAAAGTTGCTGAGTACGAGCAACATTAGTAGTAACGGAAGTGAAATTTGTAAGCCAAGTTGAACAGCATAATTCTCTACCGCAAGAGCCTATACCTCCAACTCTTGCAGCTTCCTGCCGAACGCCAATTTGACGCATTTCTATACGAACGCGGAATGTTTCGGCTAACACCCTAATCAGTTGACGAAAATCGACTCTGTCATCGGCTGTATAATAGAAAATGGCTTTGGTTTCATCGCCCTGAAACTCAACATCATTGACTTTCATTTTCAATCCCAAATCGCCAACAAGTTGTCGGGTTTTAATTATTGTTTTATCCTCACGTTCGGCTGCTCTTATCCATTTTTCAATATCATTTACTCTTGCAAGACGATATATTTTTTTAATTGTATCCGATTCAGGATCTACATTCTTTTTTACCATCTGAAGTCTCGCGGTTTCTCCTGTGAGACTAACGATACCGATATCATGACCCGGAGAAGCTTCGACAGCAACAATATCTCCACTTTGAATATTTATGTCTGAAGGAACAGTATAAAAATCTTTATGGCTGTTTTTAAATCTTACTTCGGCACAATTAAAATTTTCATTTAATCCGGATAAATCCATAGGAAGTAACCAATTTTGAGCATCTAGTTTTGAACAAGAAAACGATTCCTTTCTTTTTCCTTCTTCCAGTATTGTTTGTGATGCACAACAGCCTCTATAAAACAGACTCCCGTCATTCGTTTGACTATCTCTCATATTTATATATAATAAATCGCTATCCTCACTTTTAAAATCTATCTCCAACTTTGCTTACCAAATAGTAAGAATAGCTAATTAACATACAAAAGTAATCAATAATTTGAGTTTTAAGAAAAGGAAAATTGTAGAAATGTATCTAAATATAACTATAAGGAAAACAAACTAATACACAAAGAATACAAGGCACTAAAAATCAGCACTGAATAAATCAAACAGTAGTTAATTTTAATATAAAAATAGCCTTACTATTTTTGAGTTTTCTCCTGCTTAATATCCATCTTTAAAAGCCGACTCATTTGCAATGAAAGATTTGCAAAAAGTAATGCGCTGTGCGCATTTCGTTCAATTTCATAAATAGCCTGATCTATCCTTTTTTGAATAAGAGGAGCATTTTGCAAATGAATAAATGGAGCAAATTTGATAAGGAAATATTCTTCGTGAAGCATAATTTTAACCAACTTATCGTTACCATAATTTAAAAGTAAACTTTCTCTTACCATACGTAAGGAGTATGCTAAAAAACTTTTCTGCTTCTCCCGACCAAATTTACTAACTTTCTCTACCCAAGTTTTAATTCCTTCGAGACTTCCTTTTTTATAGCACAATCTCATCCATTCCACAAACAAATTGTAATTTTCACGCATCTCGGCAGAGTTAGAAATAATTTCGCTAGCTTTAAAAATATCGCCATCGGCTAAGCTCGCAATGTTGCGAAGGTCATTTTCAGTAAGCTTAGGGTTTTTCTCTAACAAATATGTTTGTAATTTTTCCTTTTCTATTGGTGGGACTACTACTGTTTGAACACGCGACTTTATAGTGGATAATAATTTTTCCTTTTCGTTAGCAATTAAAAATATAAGTGTATTAGAAGGAGGTTCTTCAATAAGTTTTAAAAGAGCATTGGAAGCCACTTCATTCATTTTTTCAACCATCCAAACAATTAGCACTTTATACTTAGCTTCTACAGTCTTATACTGTAGTTGATGTACTATTTTTCGCGCTTCTTCTTTGCTTATAAACCCTTGCTTATTTTCAATACCAATACGCTGATACCACTGAAACAAATCAGGATATCCATTTACCTCATCAATATAATTCTTCCAATCATTCAAAAAGTCAAGACTAACGGGATCTTTCTTTACTCTAGTTTCTGTAAGTTTAGAAGTAGACGTATAATTTGTATTTACCGGATAGCTGAAAAATAAGTCGGGATGACTCATAGCTGCATATTTCTTGCAAGAGCTGCATTCTCCGCAAGAATCATTATCTTGTTTATTGGTACAATTAATATACTGAGCATAAGCAAAAGCCAAAGCAAATTTCCCAACGCTTCCTTTACCCAGAAACATTTGTGCATGACTAATTCTATTCTCTTTAACCGTGTTTATCAATCGCTCTTTTAGCGATTCCTGACCAATAATATCTTTAAACTGCATAGGATTTTAATTAACACAAAATTAGAATTTTTTCGCAAAAGAAAAATTTATCTTTGCCCTCTTTAAACCTAAACGTATTTTAAGCGTCTAAAACCAAAAACACACAAAACATGACAAAAAAATTAATCATTCTTGCTGGATTAATGCTAAGTATAATCCAGATTAGCCTGTCTCAAACCAAGCCGGGCGGAAGAAATGGACGTTCTATGGATCCTAATAATCTTCCAAAAATTGGCATTGTAAAAGGAAATGTAATTGATGCTGACAATAGCGAAATTGTAGAATATGCTACCATAGCCCTTTTTCATAAACGATTTAAAAAAATTGTAGTAGGCGGTATTACCGATCGACATGGAAACTTTATCATTGAGAATATTCCGATGGGAAAATATCTAATGAAAGTGGAATTTATTGGTTACGAACCTTTTATTATTGAAGAAGTTAAAATTGAACGTGATAACTTTGAACATCTATTTAAAGACATTAAGATTAAATCTAAAATGACGGTTCTGAATGAAGTAAACATTACTGCCGAACGTGCTGTTATTGTAAATAAAATAGATAGGAAAGTAGTAAGCGTTGACAAAGACCTTGTTTCAGCAGGCGGATCAGCCGTTGATGTTTTGGAGAATGTTCCTTCTATTGATGTGGATACCGACGGAAACATAAGTTTAAGAGGCAGTCAAAATGTAACTATTTTAATTGATGGTCGCCCAAGCGGATTATCTGCCGAATCTACTGGAGCTTTACTCGAAAGTATTCCATCAGAAAGTATCGAATCTATTGAAATCATTACCAACCCATCTGCCAAATACGATCCTGAGGGTGTTAGCGGTATTTTAAATGTAGTTCTTAAAAAGAATAAGCTTACCGGATTTAACGGACAAGTGAGTGCCGGAATTGGAACAAACGGCTCCTATAATGCAGGCGCAAGTTTAAATTATCGTAATACCAAAATGAATATCAGTGCCAATTATAATTTCAGGCAGTTTGAACGCCCTATAGATGGCTTTAGCAATAAAACGATTTTTGTAGGAGATACAATTAAACACTATGGAGACATAAACGAAAGCGACCGTACAGGCATTATGCACAGCGCTTCAATAAATGCCGATTTTTTCTTAAATCCAACAAACTCTTGGAGTTTTGGTGGAAGAGTCAGCAGCAGAAATATGGAAAGAACTCAATTCAATATTTATGAAAACTATTATGGTTTTAATGAATCTTTTAATCCAAAAACGACAACGGACTATTTCAGAAATGATATCAACAGTGATTATTTAGGATTCAGTTATGATTTAAACAGCAATTACAGAAAAATATTCAGTTCTAAAGATCATTTCTTAGAAGCTGAAATTGCCTATTCCAATTATGATAATGAAATGAACCAAAACCGTGCAACTACCTCTATAGATGACCTTTACTACCCTGACGGATTTATCCCTAACGACTTATCAGAGAATACACTATCAGAAAGCAACATAAAGACATTTCGCCTGGATTATGCGCAACCTTTTGAAAATAGCAAACTGGAATTGGGAGCCAAAACTACCTTACGTACAATGGGAAACGATTATGTTGCCGGTCAATTAAGTAACGATATTATTATACCAGATATAGCATTGACTAACGAATTTATTTATACCGAGAATGTATATGCAGCATACGCACAGTTTGGTGGCGAAATTGGAAAATTCAGCTATCAAACAGGCTTACGCGGAGAATTGGCCGATATTAATTCTGAGCTAGTCACTACCGGTGAGAAATATCCACGAGAATATTTCAGTCTTTATCCAAGCGTTTTCTTATTACAAAAGATTAACAAAGACAACGAGATTAATCTTAATTATAGTCGCAGAGTAAACCGTCCTCGTAGCCGCCAATTGAATCCCTTTGGCAACTCCAGCGACCCCTACAATATCCGAAGAGGAAATCCTGATTTGAATCCTGAATATGTAAGTGCTCTTGAAGCGGGCTATACTAGATATATTGGCAAATCAATGTTAAATGCAACTGTTTACTACCGTTATATTACGGACGTTATTGAAAATGTAAACTTAATAGATGACTACGGCGTTTCAACGGTAACTTATCAAAATATTGGATCGAGAGAATCTTATGGTGGAGAACTCACCTTTTCCGGTCAGTTTTACAAATGGTGGAGTATGAATGCCGGATTTAACTTTTATCAGCTAAGTTACAGCAGTGGAGAAAGTGCTGAGCTATCGAATGAAGGTTTTACCTGGAATTTTAAAGCCAGTAATAACTTCCGTATCAACCCCAATTTATCGGCTCAACTGTCCGGAAGATACGATGCTGCACGTGTAATTCCGCAAGGAAGTATGGATGCTCGTTTTG